>CAZLMD010000030.1:0-5735 GCA_964560535.1 uncultured Atribacterota bacterium | reverse complement strand
CTGATATATACCTGGATGGGGACTATGTAGGACTGACACCTATTAATTTACAGAATATTCCTGCTGGTAATTATAGGGTTAATATTTTGTCTTCAGATTATGAAGAATGGGTAGAAGAAATACATGTTTCACCTAAAAAAACAGCGAGAATAAATGCTAAATTAGTATACCATCCCAGCTATGGTGCCATATCAATTTATTCTGATCAGAAAGATGCCAAAATTTTCTTAAACGGTACATATAAAAAAGATATGGTAAAGGGCTATACATTATTAGAAGATGTAGAAACAGGGGATTATGAGATTGTCATAATTAAAGACGGATTTAGGGTATGGGTTGGAGATATTAAAGTCTTTGTTGATGAGACAACATCTATTGATGTAACCATGGTGGCAATATTTAAATAGTATTTAACATTGTCAAAATATTTCTATTGCCCATAAAAATTATTGAGGGCGATTTTCTGGTATACTGGATAAATTTTCTAATATTCAAAATAATCGATTATTTCAATATATCTCAATATATCAATATATAAGGGATAGTTGTTAATAGCCTGGCAGTATTGTTAATTTTTCTAAAATGGAAGGTAGATATATAGATGAGTAAATATAATTTTGATGAAATTATTTCACGAAAAGGGACTAATAGTGCTAAATGGGATGGTATTGAGAGGAAATTTTTAGACTATGATGTGAAAGGAGCCCTGGGCATGTGGATAGCAGATATGGATTTTCTATGTCCGGAAGAGGTTATATCGGCTATCAATAATAGGGCAAAACACGGAATTTATGGCTATCCTTCGGAAGATGCTATAGATGCTTTTAAAAAGGCCGCATCTGATTGGTTTGACAGACAGTATGGATTGAAAACAGATATAGAATGGATGGTTTTTATTGCAGGTGTTGTCCCTTCAATAAATGTAGCTGTTCAGGAATTTACTGAACCGGGAGAAGGAGTAATAATACAACAGCCTGTCTATTATCCTTTCAGTTCAGTAATAGAAGACTGCAACAGATCTGTTATAAGTAACAGACTTATCGAAAAAGACGGTTATTATGAAATGGATTTTGAAAATTTAGAAAAATTAGCAAGAGAAGAGCAGAATAGACTTATCATCTTATGTAGCCCCCATAATCCGGTTGGTCGGGTTTGGAGTAAGGATGAGTTGATTCGCTTAGGGGAGATTTGTTGTAAACATAATGTTTTAATAATTTCAGACGAGATACATGCTGATTTTATCATGAAAGGAAGCAATTTTGTTTCTGCTGGAAATTTATCAAAAGAGATCAGTGATAACCTTATTTTAACCTTTTCTCCAAGTAAAACATTTAATTTGGCCGGTTTGGGAGCCTCTATTATTGTAATTCAAAATGAGGTTATCAGGAATAGATTTAAAAACAGAATTCAGATAAATAATTATCCAGATTCTAATATATTTGGGCCTATTGCAGGTGAAGCTGCCTATCTTTACGGTGATGATTATAAAAAAGAATTAAACGAATATATAGAATCAAATTTTGATTATGTTGTTGCTTATTGCAAGAAATATTTAAAGGGAGTAAATTTAAGAAAACCCGAAGGAACTTATCTAGCCTGGTTGGATTTTAGAGATACAGGGTTGAGTAATGAAAGTATTGTCTCTCTAGTATTAGAAAAAGCAAAAATAGCAATAGATCCCGGTGATTGGTTTGGTATAGAAGGCGAAGGTTTTGTCAGAATGAATTTAGCCTGTCCTAAATCTACTGTAGTTGAAGCTATGGAAAGATTGAAAAATGCAATAAAATAGTTAAAATTTATTTTAAAAAAGTAGTAATTAAAATACAAAATTATTTGACATATGTTTTCATAGATGCTATATTTTTTTTGGAAAATAAAATAGAGTAAATCTTATCAAGAGCGGCTGAGGGACGGACCCTATGAAGCCCGGCAACCTGTCACAATGGAATTGTGATGCTGGTGCCAATTTCCGCGGAATATTATTCAATTTCGAGAGATGAGAATAATTTTTTTACCTCTTCGGATTTGAAGAGGTTTTTTATTTTGAATTTATAATAAACAGGAGAAAGAATATGAGTAGAAAGTATTTATTTACTTCAGAATCAGTTACAGAAGGACATCCAGATAAGATTGCAGATCAGATTTCAGATGCCATATTAGATGATGTCCTGGAAAATGATCCCACTGGCAGAGTTGGTGTAGAAACATTAGTAAGTGCAGAAAATATCACCATATCAGGACAGATACAAGCAGATTATAAATCTGATATACCTAAAATTGTGAAACAGGTTATTCATGAAATTGGATATACTGATAACTGTTATGGATTAAACCCTGAATGCAGTATTTCTTTATTTGTCAATGGGCAAGCCAGGGATATTGCATTAGGAGTTGATCGCTGTCTGGAGATGAAAACTCAAAAAGATTATGATTCTGCTATTGGAGCTGGTGATCAGGGGATGATGTTTGGTTATGCCTGCAGGGAGACATCGGTGTTGATGCCTTTACCAATAATGTTGGCACATCAATTAGCGTATCGTCTGGCACAGTTAAGAAAAAAAGGTATTCTCGATTATCTTCGCCCTGATGGTAAGGCTCAGGTATCTGTATTATATGAAGATGGGCTACCTAAAAGTGTTAAAACAGTAGTGATTGCTGCGCAGCACAATGATCAGGTTCCTACAGATACTTTAGAAAATGATATTAAGGAAATGGTTATTAAGAATGTAATACCAGAATCATTGCTCAGCAAAGATACCAAATATTTTGTCAATAGCACCGGTAGATTTGAAGAAGGGGGGCCCAGAGCAGACACAGGTTTGACCGGAAGAAAGATCATTGTTGATTCATATGGTGGAACCGCCAGACATGGAGGGGGATGTTTTTCTGGAAAAGATGCTACTAAGGTTGATCGTTCTGCCAGTTATGCGGCTCGTTATATAGCTAAAAACATTGTAGCAGCTGAATTGGCTGATCAGTGTGAATTGCAATTAGCTTATACTATAGGAGTAGCTCAACCGGTGTCTATTATGGTCAATACTTTTGGGACGGGAAAGGTTGCAGATAATGAAATAGAGCAAATAATTAACAACATTTTTGATCTTCGTCCTGGAAAAATTATTGAATATCTCAAATTAAGAAGGCCTATATTTAAAGAGACTGCTGCCTATGGACATTTTGGTAGAGAAGAGGAAAAATTCACCTGGGAAAAGACCGATAAGGTAGATGAGATAAGAAGGGCTTTAAATGTTTAAACCATAATTGAATCAATATCGGTTATTGATACAAAGTAAATTTTTGATAGAAAGAACGAGAATTTATAAAAATAAATCAAGTAAAATATCCAGATACCAATAGCTTAAAAAGGTTTAAAACATAATATGAAATCTTATCAAGAATCAAGAGCGACTGAGGGACGGACCCTGTGAAGTCCGGCAACCTGTCACAATTGAGTTGTAATGCTGGTAGCAAATTTCTTAGAATATTATTTAGTTTTAAGAGATGAGGAATAATTTTTTACCTCTTCGGATTTGAAGAGGTTTTTTTATTTTAAATATTAATTACAAATTTTGTTAATTATTTTAGCAAATCTTTTATGTATTTCAAATCTCTTTACTTTTAATGTTTCAGTCAACTCCCCGGTCTCCACTGAGAATTCTCTGTTACATAGGGCAATACCCATTACAGTCTCATAAAGGTTGAATCCATTTTCCCGGGAGATTAATCTCTTAACTTCTTGTTGAAATAGAGAAATTATTTTAGGATCTTTAAGTGACTCGCTAAAACTTTCAATTTTAATCTTCTCTTTTTCCCAGAAAGCTTTTAATGAACTAAAATTTGGAACAATAAGAACTCCCAAACGGGGCTTATCCTGACCAACTACTACAGCCATCTGAATATACTCACTCTCCAGTAATTTATCCTCCAAAGGTTGCGGCTCAACATTTTCTCCACCTCTGAGGACAATGGTATCTTTTAATCGGCCAACTAATTGCAGGAATTTTCCATTTTTGGTTTTTCTGCCAAGATCCCCGGTATTGAACCATCCATTTTGAATAGCCTGGGCTGTTGTTTCTTCATTCTTGTAATAACCTTTCATTATCATAGGACCATGTGCTAACACTACTCCTACTTCTCCATGATCCATCTCCTGCTCCAGGTTATCTTTATCCATAACTTTCAAAGTTGTTTCAGGCATGGGCACACCAACAGTTGAGAGCATGCTTGCATTGGGATTCCGGGCTGATATAACAGGAGATGTTTCAGTTAAACCATATCCTTCACAGACTAAAATCCCCATAACATCAAAGAATATATCGATTTTTTCAGGCAGGGCACCACCACCGCTAATGGCGAATCTCAATTCACCACCGGTCACGGCTCTTATTTTTTTATAAACCAGCATATCAGCCAATCTGTATTTCCATCTGGTTTGATTCATAATTTTTCTGGCTTCTTTAACCTCTTCAGCCGAGAACTCTGATCTATCAAAAAGAGGCAGTGAATTATTGACTATTCTCTCAGCTTTTTTATACTTTTTTCCAATTTCAAAAGCCCAGTCAAAGATCTTTTTTTGCAAAGGACTACCTTTCTTCACTTTAGCCATAGCACCCTGATAGACGCTCTCCCAAATTCTAGGTACACTGACAACTATGGTAGGTTTTTCTAAAAGAAGATCCGGAAGAAGGACCTGTTTAAAAGGTTTGCTATATGCTGTTGAAGCCCCAACTGTTAAGGATAAATATTCGGCAGTTCTCTCAAATATATGCCAGGAGGGTAAAATGGAGAGGAAACGGTCGCTTCCATTAATATCCTGAACAGGAGGCATTGCTTTGACATTGTGGACGAAATTTGAGTGGATGAGCATTACTCCTTTAGGATCAGCTGTAGTTCCTGAGGTATATATTATAGTTACCAGATCATCTTCTTTTACACGAGCAGAAATCTGGTCAAACCGTTTATCACCATCTTTTAAGAGTTTTTCTCCTCTATTAAAAATTTCTTGAAAGGAGTAGATAGGCACAGGGTTTTTCTGGTTGTATTCTTTATCAATTATTAAAACTCTTCGCATTAAATCTTCTATAAAGTTATCAATATTGCTTATTTTTTCTATGTCAAAAGTTTTAAAGAGAGTCTCCTGATTATCTTTTATATAATTCTTTAAAAAAATTTCTGCTTCAGGTGACAGGAAGAGAAAGACATCACTATTTTTTATCAAACTTGTTATTGATTTTTCAAAATTTTTGGTAGGTAAGTTATCTTCTTGAAAAGAAACTGCCTTAGTCCATTCAGGGATCTCTTCTTCTGACTGTGCAAATAGATTAATCTTGTCAAAGAGGATGATATTCTTAATGCCGGGTAGTTTTTGCGGCATATTAAGATAATTGACAAATTGTTTCTCTCCCTCTAAGATAACAGCATTTGAATCAGAATGAGTTAGTTTGAACAAAATATCACGAGGTGAGCTGGCACCGCTGCAGGGAACGTCGACAGCTCTCAGATGAATGATAGCCATATCAGTGATGATCCATTCAAATCTATTCTCACTAATTAAGCCGATATGGTCTAACTCCTTGATACCAATATCTAGGAGACCTGTTCCTAAACATCGTACTCTTTCTAAAAAATTACGATAGGAAATAGGAACAAATTTCCCTTTTTCTTTGATTTTAAAGGCAGGTTTTTCGCCATATTTTTTTACGCTTTCTTTGAGCATTTCTGTTAGAGTTTTAAAA
>CAZLMD010000029.1:0-14726 GCA_964560535.1 uncultured Atribacterota bacterium | reverse complement strand
GGAGAGTAGGACACTGCCGGGAATTTTTTATTGGAGGGAAGATGGGAGAGAGAGTTATCTCTTTTGATGTTGATGGAACTTTAGTACATCCTGAATATAATGATTTAATATGGCATAAAGCCATACCTGAGATGGTAGCTGAGAAAAAAAGTATAAGCTTTGATGAGTCCAGAGCAATAGTTCAAGAAGAATACGATATAATCGGAGAACAAGATTTTAGATGGTATGATATAAAATACTGGATAGATTATTTTCAGCTCAGCATTGACTTTAATGAACTATTGCAAAGATATGAACAGCAAATTATCATATTCCCTGATGTGTGTCCTGTATTAGAACAATTAGCACAAAAATATAAATTAATCTGCATCTCTTCAATGCCTCAAGAATTTTTAGATATTAAAATTAAAAAATTTAAAACATTTTTCAAAGAAACATTCTCTACTCTTTCAGAATATAAAGAACTCAAAAACAAAGAAATATTTATTCATATCTGTAAAAAATTAAAAACCAGCCCTGAAAAGATATTACATATCGGTGATAGTGTAAAAAAGGATTATTTAGCTGCACAGAAAGCAGGATGGAAAGCTCTGTTAATTGACAGATTTTGCACAGGACTTCAAGAAAAATACCCCGATTCAGTTATCCACAACCTATCCGAACTCGTAAATAAAATAGAAACCATTTTCTGAGGTAATTTTATGCCTGAATTACCGGAAGTTGAAACAATAAGAAGAGACCTGAAAAAAGAAGTTTTATACAAAAAAATAATTGATATACAGATCAATCTACCTAAACTTATAAAGACCCCTGATATATTCCAATTTAATGCAAGACTAAAAGGAGGATTTATAAAAGAGGTGGATAGAAAAGGAAAGTATATTTTATGCTTTCTAGATAATGAATATTGCCTTATTTTCCATCTGGGTATGAGCGGACTCCTACTCTATCAGAAAAAAAATAAAAACATAACACCAAAAATAAAGCATAAACATAACCATCTTTGTTTCTTTTTTGAAGATAGCAGTAAATTGATTTATAATGATGTAAGGCAGTTTGGTAAGATCTGGTTAATAAAAGCAGACGAGAAGCTTCCTGGAATACAAAATCTGGGACGAGAACCATTAGAAGATAGCTTTACTTTTGAAGAATTTTTAAAAACAATTCAAAAGAAAAAAGGGAATATAAAATCTTTTTTAATGAATCAAAGGAACATTGCTGGAATAGGTAATATCTATGCAAGTGAAATACTTTTTTTAGCTGGAATACATCCAATACGTAAAGTGGATTCTTTAAGCAATATTGAGTTAAAGAAATTATACCTTTCTATAAGAAGTACTCTAACAAAAGCGGTACATGCCAGAGGAATGACTCTAATCGATGAATCTTATCGTGATTTACTTGGGGAGCCAGGCAATTATAGAGAGGAAGTTATGATTTATGGAAAGAGAGATGGTTGCTGCCCTAACTGTGGTAATATTCTGTCTGTAACAAAGATTGAAAATAGAAGTACTTTTTTTTGTTCTAATTGTCAAAAATAATTTCCATTAAATAAATCAAATAAAATAGAAAAACAATATGAAACATAAATATTATAAAAGAAGATTATGAATAAAGTCATTTTTTTAGGAACAAGTGCCGGCATTCCAACTCAGAAAAGAAGCCTGCCATCCTCAGCCCTCATTTTTAAAGAAACTAATGAGTTCTGGCTATTTGATTGTGGTGAAGGAACTCAGAGACAGATCTTAAAGACAGATCTAAAATTTTCTAAACTAAACAGCATCTTTATCAGCCATTTACATGGAGATCATATTTTTGGCCTTCCCGGATTACTGGCTACCCGAGGGTTATTAGGGATTAATAAGCCTATCAATATTTTTGGGCCGGCTGGTTTAGAGAAGTATTTAAAGAGCAGTTTTGACTATTCTTTCACATATATTCCATATCCTTATCATTTCTATCCAGTTGAAAAAGAAAGATTCTTGACCCCGGGTCTGCTCTGGGAAAAAGGAGACACTGCTATTTATTGTGCCATTCTTAATCATAGTATCGATAGTTTTGGCTATGCTGTTACCAAAAAGAAGAGGAAAAGAAATATCCTAACTAAAAAACTAATTAATTTAGGTATAAAGCCAGGGCCTATTTATAAAAAATTCAAGGAAGATATGGTAGTGAATCTGGGAGATGGTAAAATTTTTAAAACTGGAGATTTTGTAAAAGAGACAATTGATATTAAGAAGATATGTTATTGCGGAGACACTTCTTTCACAAACAATGCTATTTCCCTTTCGGAAGGAGCAGATTTACTTATCCATGAAGCAACATTCTGTTCCGATAACAGAGAAAAGGCTGCTGAAAGTTTTCATTCCACTATCGAAGATGCAATTAAAGTGGCTAGATTGGCAAGGGTAAAAATGTTAGCTTTAATACACATAAGCTCCAGGTATGAAAATTTCACAAATGAAATTAATAAATATACCGAAGAGCTAAAATATAATATCTCAGGAGATGGTCCTGAAATTATATTGACAGAAGATTTTATGGAGTTGACAATATAGGTGTCGACTGGCTATTTTAAATATTGTAAAAGTATAACTTGAATTTTATTATAATTTAAGTTATCTTATTATCGTATTATAATTGTATTAAAATTATTTGAGGTATAGTATACACAGATCATTTCTGAAAAAACGAATACAAAAATTACTTGTTATTAAATCTGTAATTCCAAGAAAAAAGAAAACTATGATGTATAGGAGGTGAAAAGTATGAAAGCAACTGTTGACCAGGATCTTTGTACTGGATGCGGGCTTTGTGAAAGCACATGTCCGGAGGTTTTTGAAATACAAGATGATGTGGCTATAGTTATAGTTGATGTTGTTCCAAAAGATGCGGAAGAATCTTGCAAAGAAGCAGCTGAGGATTGCCCTGTTGAGGCTATCGAATGTGAATAATATTTTTAAGGAAGAGGCTTTGGCCTCTTCCTGGTTTAATTTTTACCCATTTTCATTCTGCTCAATAATTACCCCTCTCTGCTATTTCTTATTAAAGAAACAATTTACCCATTCCCTGTATTAAAAAATGTAAAACAAGAAGTGTAGTTTTAATATTTGAATTAATATATACTATAAAAAATATATAAAAAATATTAGAGAATAGATATTTATTTTATAAAGCAACAACTAAAATACTTAAGGGGTAATACCATTATGGAAGATAAGAAAAAAAAGGCTATCGCTCTTTATTCCGGTGGTCTGGATAGTATACTGTCCATCAAGTTGATATTAGAACAGGGAATAGATGTGATAGGTGTGTATTTCAGGACACCTTTTTTAAATAATCAGCCAGATAGTTATGGCGAAGAATACCTCGATATTCCATTAATATATATAGATTTAGGTGAAGAGTATCAAGAAATAATGTTTAACCCAAAACATGGTTTTGGGAAAAATAAGAACCCCTGTATAGATTGTCGTATTTTAATGTTTAAAAAGGCCGGTGAAATAATGGTCGAGAAAGATGCCACTTTCATTATAAGCGGTGAAGTGCTTGGACAAAGACCTATGTCACAGTGCAAGAAAAATCTAAACTTGATTGGTGAGGAATCAGGATTTGAGGGATGTATTCTAAGACCTTTGTCTGCTCTATTGTTGCCAGAAACAGAGCCCGAAAGATGTGGTGTGGTAGATAGGTCAAAATTACTGGATATACAGGGTCGTTCGAGAAAAAGACAGATAGATCTAGCAAAACAATGGGGAATAAAAGATTACCCCTCGCCTGCGGGAGGGTGTAGGTTAACAGAGCCGGGATTCGCTCATAGAGTAAAAGATTTGTTAAGCAAAAAAAAGGATGGATTCGGTGACAATGATATCGAACTATTAAAGATCGGCCGCCATTTTAACATACATGAAAATGCAAAACTTGTGGTAGGTAGAAATGAAAAAGAAAATAAGATGTTATTATCCTTGTCTAATACAAATGATTACCTGTTTAGCCCATCTATTAATAAAGGCCCTGTCTCTTTACTGCGCTGCTATAATGGTTTGATTGAAAATGATCCTAAATTAGAGGAGTTATTAAAATTAACCTGCAGAATTACTGCAAGGTATTGTGATAAAAAAGATATTTCGGATTTAATTGATATTAATATATGGAAAAATAACAGGATAATAAGGAAGGTAATTCAGGTCCCTTCTTTATCAGAACAATTAATAAAGGACTATCTTATTTGATATAAATATAACTATAGTTTTAAATTTTTAGTTTAACAAAAGTGTAAAGATCGATTTACTTACTGTCAATTTAAAAAGTGAGGCGACGAAGCAATTCTATTATTACTCGTATTTTTTGTATTTATATTTTATGAAATATTAAATACTGGTGACTACTCTTACGTTGTATTTTGTGCGATACATTTATTAAAGGAAGATTTATGATAAAACCTAAAGGTGTTTTAATAGGGCTTAGTGGAGGAGTTGACAGCAGTGTTGCTGCATTTTTGTTAAAAGAAGAGGGGTTTCAGGTAGAGGGTTTATATCTGCATTTGGTTGATGGGCAAAAATATTCCACTTTAACCGAATGTGCTGGCACCGACTGTCAGCTTGATAATAGACAAAGAGCATATAATGCAGCTCAAAGACTTAAGATACCTTTTCATGAAATAGATTGCAGAGAAGATTTTTTTAAAACCATTATTAAAGACTTTATTAGACAATACGAAGCCGGATTAACACCTAATCCCTGTATATTTTGTAATGAGAAGATAAAGTTTAGATTATTACACAATTATGCAATAGAGAGAGGCTTCGATTATATTGCTACTGGCCATTATGCCCGAATAGAAAAAGAGGGGGCAGAAAAAGATTATTTATTGAAAAGGGGAATCGATGAAAAGAAAGACCAATCCTATTTTCTCTATAGAATAGATGAATCTATTCTATCGAAATGTATATTCCCACTGGGCATCTTTAAAAAGGAAGATGTTAAAAAAATTGCTAGAGGAAACAGATTATCAGAAAGCTCTCGTAAGGAGAGTCAGGAGATATGTTTTATACTACCGGGAGATGATTATCGTAAATTATTAAGTAACAATGGAAATATAAAGAGCAAAGCAGGATATTTTTTAGATTCTTCAGGAAATGTGCTGGGAAGACATAAGGGAATATCTTTTTACACTATTGGACAAAGGAAAAAACTGGGATTATCTCTAAATTCTAGAAAGTATGTTATAGAAATTAGACCACAAGATAATTCTGTTATTATTGGTGATGAGAAAGAACTATATCAACATGAATGTATAGTAACAGAGTTAAAATATCCTTTTACAAATCCCATTAGCGAATCAACCAGGTTGCTTGTACAGGTTAGATATAATAGCTTACCTGCCTTAGCTACACTGCATCCATGCCATAATGAGAAGATGAGAATATTATTCGATAAGGCACAGAGAGCAATAGCACCAGGACAGTCTGCGGTCTTTTATGACAGGGATGTTGTTATTGGCGGTGGTATAATCGAGTAAGCCCCGAATTTTAGCAAAAAGTATCAAGTTCCCAATTTTTTTTCATAATTTGTCGCAGACCTATTTTAGTCAACTACACATTCATTCACCTATTTTTTTATATTTATTATTCTATAAACAACTCCCACTTTACTCAACGCCGCATCCATTTTAATTATCCAGCCATTAACTCCTTGACAATTTTTATTTCTCGTTATAGAATGTGTACAAAAATGTATACAGGGTGTTTATGGATTTAATAAGAGTTGGTGAAAAAGTAATATCAGAAGATAAATTAAAAAAAGAGATTAGCAAAGTTTTAAAATTACGTGCAGAAGGGTTAACTCAGGTTGAAGTAGCAAGAAAATTGGGTATCGAGAGAACTTTTGTTTCACGATTAGAAAGTCTGGGAGAGATAAGAAGAGGCGAAAAAATTGCTCTGGTAGGCTTTCCTATTAAGAATAAGAATGAAATACTTTCATTATCCAGGAAACTTGGATTGGATTATACTTTAATATTAACCGAGCATGAGCGCTATGATTTTATTAAAAATAAAGAAAAAATCGAATTATTCAATGAAATACTAAAAATAATTACACATCTACTTGATTTTGATGTAATTGTTTTTTTAGGTTCTGACAGGAGAGTTGAATTTGTCGAAAAGTTATTCAGTGTTCAGGTGATAGGCATTGAATTGGGAAAATCGCCAATAATCGAAGATCAGTATGTAAACCCGGAATTGATAGAAAAAGTTTTAAAAGAAGTTAAGATGATTTCATTAAATGAGGAGATGGGAAATGAAGAGAGTATTAGGGGTTAGCTTAGGTTCTTCTTCAAGAGATCACAAGGTAAAGATAGAAATGCTTGGAGAAGAGATAGAGATTGAAAGAAGAGGTACTGACGGTGATATTCATAAGATGATGCAAATTTACCAAGAATATGACGGCAAGGTTGATATTTTTGCATTAGGTGGAACAGATCTCTATCTATATTCTGGACCTTCTGGAAAAAGGTATACTATTAAAGAATCAGCTAGAATCATTAGTGTAATTAAAAAAACGCCCATTGTTGATGGAACCGGAATCAAATATACACTGGAAAAGGATGTTGTCAAATATGTCAGTCAAAATACTGATATTAATTTTAAAGGGAAAAAAGCTCTAATACTAATCACTGTAGACAGATTTGGCCTGGCCGAAGGATTAATAGAGGCTGGTTGTAATATGATTTTTGGGGATATTATCTTCTGTCTAAATATACCCCTTCCAATTTACAGCTTGAAAGCATTAAATATTGTAGCTCGCACAATTATTCCTATTCTGGCAAACCTACCTATTAAATATCTATACCCCACCGGGGAAAAACAGGAAAGCCGCAATCCAAAGTATGGACATTTCTTTGAGAATGCAGATATCATTGCTGGCGACTATCTAGCTATTAACAAGTATATGCCTGACAAAATGGAGGGGAAGATAGTTATTAGCAACACTGTAACGATGCAGAATGTGCAGGATTTAAAGGAGAGAGGCGTAAAATACCTTATTACTACTACACCGCAGTTTCAGGGAAGATCTTTTGGTACCAATATATACCAAGCTGTTTTAGTTGCCATTTCAGGGAAAAAACCTGAAGAGCTTACCGGGCAGGACTATCTAGACTTAGCTAAAAAATCTGGTTTTAAGCCAAGAATTGAAAAGTTAAATTAATGTTAATTGAAAAAGTAATTACTACTAACAATCTATAAAACTTTTTATTATATTTTATATTTTAAATTAAATGGAGAGAAAAATGACGATACCTCTAGAACAAAGAATTAGAGAAACAAATGAACGAGCAGAAAGAATGAAAGAGAATGAAACATTTTTTTATTTAAAGAGGATAGAAGGATCATCTGGTGCTCATACACAAGTTGAAGGACGAGACATGATGATGTTTGCTTCATATAATTACTTAGGATTGATATCTCATCCAAAAATAAAAGAAGCGGCAAAGAAAGCAATAGATGAATATGGAACAGGGGCAGCAGGTGTACGTTTTTTAGCAGGCACCACGAGAGCTCATGAAGAGCTAGAAAAAAAGATTGCACAGTTTAAGAATACTGAAGATGCTATTACTTTTAGTAGCGGATATGTTACAAATTTAGCGGCAATTACCACACTATGTCAAAGAGGAGACCTGGTAATAATGGATAAATTGGTCCATGCCAGTATAATAGATGGCTGCTTATTATCAGGAGCCAGCCACCGTAGTTTTTTGCATAATGATATGAAGAGCCTGGAAAGGGTATTGGCCCAATCAGATAAATATAAAAATAAACTCATAGTCATTGATGCGGTGTATAGTATGGATGGAGATATTGCCAATTTGCCCGAAATAGCATATCTGGCAAAAAAATACAATGCCAGACTTATGGTTGATGAAGCACATTCTATTGGAGTGATTGGAAAGACAGGCCATGGAATTGAAGAACATTTTGGCCTGAAAAATTCAGTAGATATCTTTATGGGAACTTTAAGTAAGACTATTCCATCTATTGGTGGCTATCTGGCTGGTAAAAAAGATTTAATCGATTTTCTTAAACTATCTGCCCGCCCTTTTATCTTTTCTGCAAGCATCCCACCAGTAGCGGTTATTACGGCAAAAGCCTGTTTTGAAGTTATTGAAAATGAACCCGAGTTGACAGCACAGTTACAAAAGAATATGAAACACTTTAGAGAAGGATTGCAGGAGATGGGATATAATACAGGTGATAGTGAAACAGCTATTGTTCCAATTATGGTAGGAGATGAGGAGAGGACTCTTCAGTTGTGTAAAAAGATTAATGAAGAAGGTATTTTTATCTGTCCCATATTGTTTCCTGCTGTTCCCAGAGGCACTAACAGATTAAGGGCACATGTTCTGGCTACTCACACTGCAGATGATATCGAAAAAGCATTAACTATTTTTAAAAGTGCTGGTAAATCCTTGGGAGTCATTTAAATCCAAATTAAAGAATATTCGTATTATTTAATGCCTACACAAAGGTATATTATAAACACCTGAATATCTTATTGAAAACAGAAAAAATTCCCAACTAAAGATGATCGGTAATATGTGTAACTTTATTTGACAACAATTTAGAAGTACTTTATAATTCTATTTAAAATATTAAAACTAAAAATGAGAAAAGAAGAATCATAAAATATAATATAAAAAAACCAAGGCAATATTTTAATAAACATACACCACTCTAAACATATCCCTTGGTTTAGTTTTATATTTAAAGTCAGGGGTTTAAAATGAATGAGCGTAAGTTTTTGCTGACGGAAGAAGGTCTTGAAAAATTAAAAAAGGAATTGCATGAATTAAAGACTGTAAAAAGAAAAGAAATTGCTGAAAAAATCAGCAGTGCAGTTGCCTTTGGCGAAATTGCTGAGAATGCCGAATACCGTGCTGCTAAGAACGAACAAGCATTTATAGAAGGAAGAATCCTAACTCTGGAAAAAATTATCGAAAATTGTGAGATAATAGATAGAAGCAAAAATGATGGCATATATGTTTCTCCTGGTTCAGATATAGTAGTGGAAGATTTGAAGAAAAAGGAGAAAATAAACTATACTCTTGTTGATTATATTGAATCTGACCCTAGCTCTGGTAAGATATCAATGACCTCTCCTATAGGAAAAGCAGTATTAGGGAAAAAAGCAGGAGATAAGATTAAAATTAGAGTCCCTGCAGGAAATTTGCATTATAAAATATTAGAGATTAAATAGTATTTTAGTATTTATTGGATTCAATAAAAGCAGAGTAATTCTATAACTAGATTACTCTGCTTTTTTGTTTTAGAAAAATAAGCCTCAGTAACTATTTTTTAACTATCTCCCAGAAAACAAAAAAAGATTTATACACCTTAGCATTTCTATTTCATTATCCTTTTTAAAATATTGAGCCAAACCAAATGGTATGTTTTATTTGCTTTACTTTTAATACCTTTTTATAATAAAATATAGCAGTAAAAATGGGTACAGCATAAATACAAATAGTAAATTCATAGTTTTGGCATATAGGCAAGATATAAAGCAAAATACACGTGATATATAACGTATTTTGATATACTTTTCAAGGAT
Source organism: uncultured Atribacterota bacterium (assembly GCA_964560535.1). GTDB lineage: Bacteria > Atribacterota > Phoenicimicrobiia > Phoenicimicrobiales > Stramentimicrobiaceae > Stramentimicrobium. The sequence goes on along the minus strand of CAZLMD010000029.1, from coordinate 5,120 downwards.
AACCTTTGAATAAATGATAGAAGGAGTGAAAGTCATTGTCTGGACAGAATAAAGAAGTTAAAAGTGTTTTATCGATAAGAGAAGAAAAAATAAAAGAGATTGAAGAATTAAGAAAACAGGGGATTGACCCTTTTGGTCAAAAGTTTACTGGAAAAGAATCAATAACAGAGGTTATTAAAAGATTCAGTAAAGTCGATATAGGTGAATCCTCTGTTGAAGATGTTACTGTAGCCGGAAGGGTTATGGCAATTAGAAGGCATGGAAAAGCAGTCTTCGCAGATCTGGAAGACCAATGTGGAAGGATACAGACTTATGTGAAATCAAACCAGATTGGTACAGACTCTTTTGAAATATTTAAAAGTATTTCAGTAGGGGATATAATTGGTATCACCGGCCCCGTGTTTAAGACCAGGACTGGTGAATTAACTATACTTGCTAATAAGTTTACTTTGCTCTGCAAAACCTTACGTACTCTGCCTGAAAAATGGCATGGATTGACTGATACAGAAATCAGGTATCGTAAACGTTATTTAGATCTGATAGCAAATCATGAAGCAAAGGAATTGTTCATTGAAAGAAGTAAAATTATCAGGTATATCAGAGAATTTTTGGATAGTAAGGGTTTTTTAGAAGTAGAAACACCTGTATTACAGCCAATTCCAGGTGGAGCAACAGCTACTCCCTTTGTTACACACCATTTGAGCCTGCATCGCGATCTTTATTTAAAAATTGCACCGGAGTTATATTTAAAAAGATTGTTAGTTGGAGGGCTGGAGAAAGTATATGAGTTGAATCGTAATTTTCGTAATGAAGGAATTTCAACCAAACATAATCCAGAGTTTACTATGCTAGAACTTTATGAATCATATGCTGATTATCATACTATGATGGACATAGCAGAAGAGATGGTTTGTGATGTTTTGAATAAGGTTAAAGGGTCGCTTATAATCGAATACCAGGGAAAAACTCTTGACTTTACTCCCCCATGGAAAAGACTATCGATGAATGAATCAATTAAAATAGTGACCGGTATTGATTTAGACGATATTGGGAGCGAAGATTTAGGAGATTTGATAGATAAATTCCAACTGGAATTACCCAAAAATGCTACAAAAGGTGAAGTGATTAATGAATTGTTTGAGGAAAAAGTTGAACAAACTCTGATCCAGCCAACATTTATTACTGATTACCCGGTAGAGGTTTCTCCTTTAGCCAAACAAAAACCAGGGTATCCGCATATTGTGGAACGTTTTGAGCTTTTTATAAATTCCATGGAAATGGCAAATGCCTTTACTGAATTGAATGATCCGCTGGAACAGAAAAAACGTTTTATAGAACAAGCAGAAAATAAGAGTAGCGGGGAAATCAATCAAAACTTTGTTGACTATGATTATATCGAAGCCCTGGAATATGGAATGCCTCCTGCTGGTGGATTGGGAATTGGTATTGATAGGCTCATCATGATCCTTACTAATAAAGATTCAATTAGAGAAGTAATTCTATTCCCTCAACTAAAAAAGAAAGAATAACAAAAAAGGATAAATAAATTAATCAGTGAGAATAGATAAATTTTTAAAACTGAGCAGGGTTATAAAAAGAAGAACTGAAGCAAAAAAAGCTTGTGAGAATAATTGTGTGAAAATAAATGGCAGAACCGCCAAAGCAGGTGATTCAATTAAAGTTCTTGATAAAGTTGAAATTCAATTCAGGCACAAGATATTAGAAATAGAGATTAAAAAAATACCTGCTGGTAATGTTCCTGCCTCTTCTGCTTCTCAGCTGTATCATATAATAAAGGAAGAGAAAATTAATTTTGAAGAATAGGTAGCAAAGCTGATAGTCAATAATTATATGTTATATATGAAACATTCTTAGTGGTTGTGTTTTTAATTCTATTCAGGAGAAGACTTATGGATGATAAACTGATAATAGAAAAAATAAAACGTCTTTTAATTGAAAATAATGCAGAAGAATTGAAAGTCTTAGTAGGGGATCTCCACCCTAATGATTTTAGTAAAATAGCTGAAGAACTTTCTCCTGAACAGATTATAGAAATATTTAAATTTATTGAAGACCAGGAAAAAGTAGCCGAATATATATCTGAACTCAATACTGAATTACAGTCCAATTTGCTCAATGCTATGGGTAAAGACGATGCAACTGAAGTATTAAAAGAGATGGATACTGATGATGTTGTAGATCTGTTGGGTGAAATAACTCCTCAAGAATCACGAGAATTGTTAGATCTTTTGCCTAAAGAAGAGGCAGAAGAGATTGAAGATTTAATGAAATATGAGGATAATACTGCTGGTAGTGTTATGAATAATGAATTTGTAACACTTTCGGAGTATTTGACAGTTGAGCAATCCATCGAACATATCAGAGAAATGAGTCCAGAAGCTGAAATGATTTATTATGTTTATGTAATGGATAAAAGGGATAAACTTATTGGTGTTCTATCGCTGAGAGATTTGATTGTAGCGGATCCGCATAAAAAAGTAACTGAAATAATGGAAGAAGACGTAATAAGTGTTTTAGATACCGAAGATCGAGAAATTGCTGCTAGAGTTATATCTGATTATGATTTACTTGCCATCCCGGTTATTAATAAAAAAGGTATGATGGTTGGTATTATTACAGTTGATGATATTATAGACGTTCTGGAAGAAGAAGTTACTGAAGATATTCATAGAATGGTTGGTTCAATCGAAACTTATGATGACAAGCTAATTAAGACCAGTTCTTTAAAAAAAGCAAAGGCTAGATTGCCCTGGTTGATGGTATGTATGGTTGGTGAGATAATTTCCGGTTCAATTATTGAGCTTCATTCAGGTATTTTAGAGCTGGCACTGGCATTAGCCTTTTTTATTCCTGTTATTATGGATATGGGAGGAAATATCGGAACACAGTCCTCTACTATAACGGTCAGGGGTCTGGCAACCGGTCAGCTGCGTATAGATGAGCTGTGGAAAAATGTCTGGGCTGAAACCAAAGTAGGACTGATTATTGGCAGTACAATGGGGCTACTTATATCCATAGTTGCTTTTTTCTGGCAAAAGAGCTATGTTATGGGTATTACCATAGGCTTATCTTTATGTTTCACAGTGATTTTAGCTGCAACAATGGGAACACTTATGCCATTAGTCTTTACTTATTTAAAAGTAGATCCGGCACTGGCCAGCGGTCCTCTGATTACCACTATAGTAGATGTAATAAGTCTGATGGTGTACTTCACCTTAGGAACCCTTCTTTTCACATTATTAGGATGACATCTTGTCATTAATGGATAGTGTCGAAATTGTATAATTATACATATATATAGATTATTTAATTAAATTTTGTCAGGGGAGGTAGTTCAATGAGTGTTATTATTGATGTATATGCCAGAGAAATACTTGATTCAAGGGGTAACCCTACCGTTGAGGTTGAAACTTATTTAGAAAGCGGATTGATGGGTATAGCTCAGGTGCCTTCGGGTGCAAGTACAGGTACTTATGAAGCTGTTGAGTTGAGAGATGGTGATGTAAAAAGATATAATGGAAAAGGAGTATTGAAAGCTGTTAATAATGTTAATGAGATAATTGGTCCCGAATTAGTTGGATTAGATGCTCTGGATCAAGGCTATATTGACCAACTTATGATAGATTTAGACGGGACATCTAATAAAAATAAATTAGGTGCCAATGCTATACTGGGTGTCTCCCTTTCAGTAGCTAAATCTGCTGCTGAATATCTGGGTTTACCTCTTTATCGCTATATCGGCGGAGTAAATGCTAAAGAGCTGCCTGTACCATTTATGAATATATTGAATGGGGGGAAACATGCTGATAGTGGGGTTGATCTGCAAGAATTCATGATTGTTCCGGTTGGACAAGCTAATTTTTCCGAGAATTACCGCATAGCAGTTGAAACATTCCATTCCTTGAAAAAAGTATTAAAAACCCGAGGGCATAATGTTTCTGTTGGAGATGAAGGCGGATTTGCTCCACATTTAAAATCCAGCGAAGAGGCATTGGAAGTTATAGTGGAAGCTATTATCCAGGCTAACTTTAAACCAGGAAAAGATATATTTATAGCCATAGACTCTGCCGCTTCTGAATTTTATAAAGAAGGAAAGTATGTTTTAAACAGAGAAGGTGTTGAGAGGACTTCTGAAGAGATGATTGCTTATTATGAAAAGCTGGTAAAAAAATACCCGATCATCTCTATTGAAGACGGTTTAGCAGAAGATGATTGGGATAACTGGTGCAAGCTAACAAGAAGATTGGGTGATAAAATACAGATTGTGGGTGATGACCTGTATGTCACTAATAAAACTCGGCTGCAAAGGGGAATTGAGCTGGGTGCATCTAATTCTATTCTTATTAAATTAAACCAGATTGGTACCTTAACCGAAACACTTGATACTATTGAAATGGCAAAGCGGGCAGGTTTTACTAACATTATTTCACATCGGTCTGGTGAAACAGAAGATACTACTATTGCGGACTTAGCTGTGGCAACCGGTGCCGGCCAGATTAAAACAGGTTCTCTTTGTCGAACTGATCGTGTTGCAAAATATAACCAGCTACTTAGAATCGAAGAAGAATTGGGAGAACAATCAGTTTACAGGGGAAAAGGAGTTTTTAATAGATAATGTCCTATGTTAGAACTCTTTTAGAATCTAAAATTACCTGGGCTATTATATTAATATTAATATTCTATATCGCTTTTGTCTTTTCTGAAAAATATGCCCGTATCCTAGAAGTTAGAACATATCTTGCTGAACTGGATGAAGAGATATGTGGATTAGAAAAAGATACGCAATTACTTAATGAAAAGATAGATCTATTAAACACTGATATGTATATTGAAAAAATAGCACGGGAAGAACTAGACCTGATTAAACCTAACGAGATTTTATATAAAACAATTAGAAATTAATTAAATTTGTTTATAAAGGATACATTCCAGAGATAATGCATTATATTCGATAAATGAATAACATTGGAAGTAATAATTGGTTGATTATTTTTAGATAATGCTATTGACGCTCATTATCTTTTACTTTATAATGATTTAAGTCTGCCGGAGTGGCGGAATAGGTAGACGCACAGGACTTAAAATCCTGGAAGCTGTAA
>CAZLMD010000028.1:7844-14809 GCA_964560535.1 uncultured Atribacterota bacterium | reverse complement strand
TGAAGGGCAAATAAGATAGTAACAGAGATAGAACGAGTTGTCAAGGAAAAAAATAAAAAAAATAATTATATTTTTTAAAATTAATTTGTTCGAAAGATATCATTCAAAAAGCTTAATAAATACGGTACTTAGACAGATAGATATCTCTCTTTGAGATATGTTTGATATAGATATCAGTCTATCTTAATTTGATAAAAATTTAATTTACCTATTCTCAAGATATCTCCATCCTTGATCTTTATATCTATGTTTGTTTTTAAAACTTTCTCGTTATTAATCTTAACCCCGCCCTGTTCTATAATTCGCAATATCTCTCCCCTGGTATTTAACAATTTTGTTAACCTTACAAGATTGACAATCCATAATTCTTCTTCTTTTAAGAGTTGCTTAGAAATTAGCAGAGTCTGGATATTATCAGGGTTTTTCTTTTCCTGAAAAACCCTTTCAAAATTTTGTTCTGCTTCATTTGCCTGACTATAGCCATGGTATATTTTAACTATTTCTTTGGCCAATTTTTTCTTGATGACTAAAGGTGAAATAATATTTTTCTCCAAATCATGTTCAATTCTTTTTAAATCTTTATAGGATATATCAGTTAATAATTCAAAGTAAGTTAACATTAATTTGTCGGGTACAGACATTATTTTGCCATACATATCGTAAGGGTGTTCGCTAATTCCTATATAATTGCCCAGGCTTTTACTCATTTTCTCCACACCATCAGTCCCCTCGATAATTGGTAGAGTTATTATAACCTGTGGCTCCTGACCATATTCTCTTTGCAGATCTCTGCCAACTAAGAGATTAAATTTTTGATCTGTTCCCCCCAATTCTACATCAGCTCTTAATGCTACAGAATCATAAGCCTGCATAAGGGGGTACAAGAATTCATGAATACTAATAGGTTTTTGCTCTTGAAAGCGATTGGCAAAATCATCCCTTTCTAGCATGCGAGCCACTGTATATTTTGAACATAATTTGATTACATCTACAAACGTCAGTTTTGCCAACCAATGACTGTTAAATTCAACAATTGTTTTTTCGGGGTCTAATATCTTGAACACCTGTTCTTTATAAGTTTCGGCATTCTTCTTAACCTCATCTGGAGTTAGTTGTTTTCTGGTAGCAGAACGACCACTGGGATCACCAATCATTCCGGTAAAATCACCAATCAAAAAATATACCTCATGTCCGAGATCTTGAAAGTGCCTCAACTTCCTTAATCCTACAGTATGGCCTAAATGAATGTCAGGTGCACTGGGGTCAAAACCCTGTTTAACACGTAATGGAGCGTTTGTTTTTTTGTAATTAATTAATTTTTTTTGTAATTCCTCTTCTGAAATAATCTCCTTAGTTCCTCTTCTAATAATTTTCATCTCTTCAGATAAATCCATTTTAGGTTTCCTCTACTCCTTCTACAAATTAATTGTTAACAACTTAACTTATTATTTAATTATATTGTATGTATTATAATTAAATAATAACTAATATTAATATTATTCTTATTAATAATAATTAATAATATATGCTTACTTAAGTATATACTTAATAACATTATAATAGGAATGGTGCTTGCTATATTTAAAATTTTCTAATACTTTTTATCTCTTTTATTTTTATACATACTGTCTGATTAAGGCAAAACACCAGCAAATGCCTATATTCAATATCTATTGCAAATATTTCTACTGTTCTACTTTATTATTTACTTTTTAGCTGTGTCCATATATTTCCTTTTAATAATACTATTAGTAAAGGATACCCGAATAAATAGCATGAGATCGATTGTCCCAAAAATACATAAATTACTGTCAATAGATAGGGTAGTTTAAATAAGATATGTAGATAGAGGCTTACCCCAAGGGAATTTATAATTACCGGTGGAAGAGGAGCAAGGATTGGCTTCTTCATCTTGTGGGTTAATACTGCTGCTATGAGAGTACAGAGACTCCCCCCTAAAATATCAACAATCCCTAGCCCTCCCCATAAATTTGCTAAAATACAGCCTAAAAATAATCCACCAATAGCTGCGTGATCTATAAATGGCAGTACTGCTAAAGACTCAGCAACACGAATTTGTATTGGACCATAACTAAATGGCATAAATATAATGTTTATGGTAGTATATATTGCAGCAATTAATGCAATACGAATCAAATAATATGGTTTAGACAATTAAAATTCCTTCAATTTGTGAAAAAACTCTTTTTAATTATAACATATTTCCTGGTTAATAAATAAATTTGACAATTTGTAATAAAATATATATAGATATAGAACTATCGTCTATCTATATGTAGATTGTATCCTTAATTATTAGTAATAGAGTAGATTGTATTTAGTTTATACTAAAAATAATATATATTGAGATTTTTTATGAAATCAAAAAGAAAGAAAACAAAGCCAAAAAATAGTCCATTTATTCCAAGACTGTTCTCCCTTTCCCTATTTTTATTTATTTTAGCTTTTGTATTATCATTCCTTTTTTTAATATCGCTTTCCAGTCAAAAAATGGGAGAAATTGTGCAAAGTAGCAACTTTATAAGCCCTGTCACTAGTAAAGTATATGATATCAATGGAAAATTAATAACAGAGTTTTTTCAGGAAAACCGAACACCTGTTACCCTATCAGAAATACCACCAAACCTTATTAATGCTATCATAGCAATAGAAGATAATAATTTTTATGAACATCATGGAATAAGTTTTCGTGGTATTTTTAGAGCTATGTTTGAAAATATCAAAGAAAGTGGAAGGATTTTCCAAGGACAGGGAGGCAGCACAATTACCCAACAATTGGCAGTAAACACTTTCTTGACCAGAGAAGAAACTTTATCCCGAAAAATCAAAGACGCCTTGTTAGCTTTACAAATAGAAAGAACTTTTACAAAAGATGAGATTTTGGAAATGTACCTGAATATTATTTATTTTGGCCATGGGGCCTATGGTGTAGTCTCAGCAGCAAACCTATATTATGATAAGCCTATCTCAGATCTCACACTGGCTGAAAGCGCCTTAATAGCAGGTATCCCCCGAAGACCTTATTTTTATTCTCCATTTATAAATTTAGAGGCAGCCTTAAAAAGAAAAAACATAATTTTAAAAAGAATGTTTGACCTGGGATATATTACTGAAAATGAATATCTAAGCGCTAGAGAAGAAGAAATTGTATTTACTCATAATAGTGATTCACTTGAAATTGCACCACATTTTTCCAGCTATATCAGGACAATATTATTGGAAAAATATGGTGTAAATATGGTATTCAAGGGTGGACTAAAGATTTACACTACCCTTGACCTGGATATTCAAAAAAAAGCTAAAGAGGCTTTTTTAAAAAGTGAAAGAGAAGGGGCTTTAATAGCTATCGAACCTGGTACGGGATATATTAAAGCGATGGTTGGTGGGAAAAATTATGAAGAGAGCGAATTCAACAGGGCTACACAGGCTTATCGGCAGCCCGGTTCTGCCTTTAAAACCTTTATTTACCTATCTGCTATAGAAAAAGGAATTTCTCCAAGCCTAATTATTGAAGATTCACCTGTTGTGTATGAAAATGGATGGGCTCCTAAAAACTATGAAGAAGAGTTTAGAGGCCCTGTTACCCTAAGAGAAGCTTTTGAAGATTCTATAAATGTTGTAGGTGTAAAACTATTGGAAAGAATTGGGGTAAGAAATGTAATCAGAGACGCTCAAAGAGCCGGTATAATCAGCACCCTCAGGCCTGATCTATCCCTGGCTCTCGGCACTTCTGAAGTGACCCCTTTGGAGATGGCTTCTGCATACTCTACCATCGCTAATATGGGTATTCATAGTGAACCAATGGCAATAATTAAAGTTGAAGATTATAATGGCAAGATATTGGAACAGAACAGTCCTGTAAAAAGACAGGTTTTTTCTGAAGAAGTGTGCTATACCATGATTAAACTTATGGAAGGTGTTATAATCAGGGGCACTGCAACAAATGCCAGCCTGGGTCGACCTGCTGCAGGAAAAACAGGTACCACTGACGACTTTACAGATGCCTGGTTTGTTGGTTTTACACCTGATTTGGTTTGTGCTGTTTATGTTGGCAATGATGACCGTAAGACTCTGGGCAATAGATTAACAGGTGCAGTATTAGCTGCCCCAATCTGGCGTGATTTTATGTCTGGTGCCCTTCAAGATAAGCCAATCGCCAACTTTTCACAACCAATTAATATTGTAGAAATACAGGTATGCGCTAAAACAGGGCTTTTACCTACCAGTAAATGCGCTAAAACCCTGTCTGTTGCCTTTATACCTGGTACCGAGCCCACACAATTCTGTTATGAAGAAACAGGAATAAAGCCCGGGTATAATATTGTAGAGCCAAAACCATCTTCACAAGAAGTCCCGGTAATTTCTGTAGAAAAGAAATTCCCATTGTTGGAAGATATAGAGATGTTAAAAAAGAAGGAAGAGGATGATGGTAATATTTCGCAGCCTGAAGAATCTAAAAAAGATACTTTACAATCATTAGTAGATGAGCTTAAAAAGAGGTTAGAGCAAAGAGATACCAATTAATTTTTGTTTAAAAGTAGACTACTGTCACCCCATCTCCACCCTCATATGATTCTCCAAAATGATAATCTTTGACATACGCAAGATTTTTAAGGAGTTGAGTAACGGTATTTCTCAGAATTCCTTTCCCTTTACCATGAATTATATATACTGGTGAGATATTTAATAATAAAGCATCATCAAGGTATTTTTCTAATCTGATACTGGCATCAACTGCGTTCATATGACGTATATCTATTTCATTTTTGAAATGGGCTTTTTTCGTTATTGTATCTTCTTTTATTAACAGATCTCTCTTACTAACATGCCGATCTTCATTTTCTTTTTGAGTTAATGTCATTTTATCTGTTTTTTCCATATCTTCACTGGAGACTTTGAGTTTTATATTACCAATCTGCACCATATATTGGTGTTTCTTTTTATCTTTCTCCAGTATAACACCTTCTTTTTGTATACTTTTTATAAATACACTATCCCCTTCTTGAAAATGACCTACCTCTTTCTCCGTTAAATCAAGTATTTCAACTTGCTTTTTAATATCTTTTTCTAAATCGCTTATTGCAATTATTTCTTCTGTAAATATTTCATTATTATCTTTTTTTCTCTTTAAATTATTGATTATCTTTTTTGTTCTTTCTCGAACAGAACTTATTATCTTTTCTGCCTCCTGATATGCCTCCAACCTTATCCTGTCGGTCTCCCTTTCTAAAGTTTCTCTTTTTTCTTCCAACTCTAATCTAAGATTATTTATTACCAGCTCCTTTTGAGTAATATTTTCTAATTTACTGGCAATCTGTATTTTATCTTTTTCCATTTTATCGATTAAATTTTCAAGATCTATTTTTTCCTTTTCTAGATATTCACCAGCATTATTTAAAACAGCCTCCGGTAATCCTAATCTCCTGGCAACAGAAAAGGCACAGCTTTTACCTGGAAGGCCAATGGAAACTTTGTAAGTTGGATTAAGTGTTTTTTCATCGAACTCCATTCTGGCATTCATTACACCTTCTGTTAGATAAGCGTAGGCTTTTAAGCTATCATGATGTGTTGTGCTTAATATTTTTGCCCCTTTTTCCATTAAATAATCAATTATAGCCATCCCTAGAGCAGATCCCTCTGAAGGGTCAGTACCGGCTCCTAGCTCATCTATCAATACCATAGTAGACCGGTCTGCTGCAGTTACTATTGATATTATATTTTTCATGTGAGATGAAAAAGTACTTAAACTTTGCTCAATACTCTGCTCGTCACCAATATCGGCAAATATTTGTCGAAAAACTGCTAATTCACTATCTAATGCAGCTGGAATATGAAATCCAGATTGTGCCATCAGGCTCAATAAACCCACAGTTTTAAGTGTTACTGTTTTACCTCCGGTATTAGGGCCTGTAATGATTAAACTATCAAAATCTCTCCCCAACTCAATATCGATAGGCACTGCACTATTTTTTAAAAGAGGGTGTCTGGCTTTAAAAAGGAGAATAATACCGTTAGTATTAAGTTTTGGCTGAATAGCATTCATTTTAGCGCTTATAGCTGCTTTAGCATTCATTAAGTCCAGTTCACCAATACAATCAAAATTTAATAATATATCGTTTCCATCTATTCCAACCAGAGTGGTTAACCTTTGCAATATCCTGTATTCTTCTTTTTTTTCTTCCTGAAACAATCCTCTCAGCTCATTATTAAGCTCCATTATCGCCAGTGGCTCGATAAAAACTGTTAGTCCACTTTCGGATTTATCATGCATAATTCCAGGAAATCTATTTTTTTCCTGCTGCTTAATAGGTATAACATATCTCCCCTGACGAATGGTAATAATATCATCCTGTACAAAAGTACGGTAATGAGGGTCTTTTAGAATATTTCCCAGCTTATCTCTTATTCTCTTTTCTGAATTTCTTATCCCCTGTCTGATCTTCTTCAACACTGAACTAGCATTATCAACAATTTCCGCTTCTTCATCGATACAATTTTTTATTGTTTTTTCTAGTACTCGGAAATATTTTATTGCTGACACTTTTTCTCTGATTAAAGGAAATTCCTTTTCTGGAAGCCTTTCAAAAAATCCTTTTGCACGATGGAAGCATTCTAACACTCTCACTATATACGCCAAAACCTTTGCGCTAAGGACACTATTTTGTATACATGCTAGTTTTATATCATCTCTTATATCTTTTTCCAAAGGAATAAATAAAAAGCCCCCTTCTACCCTTTCTAGAACATTTTTCATCTCTGTCGTTTCTTCTTGCCAGCGATTTATTATACTAAATTCAGGAGATGGTTCGAGGGCCTTAAGCAGTTCTTTTCCAGAAAAGGTAAAAAGTTCTTTTTCTGTCAATACTTTTATTTTATAAAAATCTAATACTTCTAAAAGGTGTTTATCCATTTGAGTTTTATTGGAGGAGATGATTTGGTTTCAG
>CAZLMD010000028.1:3007-7744 GCA_964560535.1 uncultured Atribacterota bacterium | reverse complement strand
AGGTATTTAGCTAAAACTGAATCTGCTAATTGAATTTTAATGTCTAAGGGCATGGGGATAAAATTTACTAGAAATAGGAGCAGGCTTACAATAATGGCTCCCCTGGCAAACCCAAACAATACACCGCCAAAATTGTTGATCCAACTTAATAGCAGTAATGCTACGATTCTATTCAATATAACTTCCAGAGCCCTGAAAAGAACGATAACTAAAAGAAATATTATAATAAAGCTAATTATATTTGATATCGCTTCATTCCATTTGAATTGCTTTATGATAAAAGCACTTAATTCATGGTACCAAAATATGGAGACAAAAATTGCTGAAATAAGACCCAATAATGTTAATAATTCAGCAATAACCCCTCTTTTAAAACCCAGAAACATATTAAACAAGATAATTATAAGAATTACTAAATCAACCCAGTTAATAATTACAATAGCCCCCTGCAATGGAGTTGTGATATATCCTCTTTATTATTGTCTCAAATCTGCATTGTAAAGTTCATTCAATCTCATTGTAACATCTTTCATTATTTTGTCGACTTCAATATCGGTCAAGGTCCTATCATCAGCATGGAAATATATCGAAAAAGCAATACTTTTAAAACCTTGTTTTACTTGTTTACCTCTAAAGATATCAAATAATTCTATTCTCTTCTTAATATCCCTGTCCAACTCTAATACTTCTTTTTTAATTTGGTCAAAGTCTACCTCCTCAGGGACTACTATTGCCAGATCTCGTTGAATGTGTGGATATTTAGGTAATGGTTGGAAAGATATTTGAGTATTTATTAATGGATATAATTTTGAAAAATCAAGCTCGAATATAAATACTTTTCCTGTTATGCCCAAAAAATCTGTTATATCATCATGTATTTCACCAAAAAATGCAATGTCATTTCCCTTGCTTTTTATTATGCCATTATTTTGTGGTTTAAAAAAAGGAAGGTTTCCTTGTAAGTATTCAATATCTTCTATTCCTAATACATCAAAGATTGACTCCAAAATCCCTTTCAAATAATAAATATCCCAATTTTCTGATTTTTCCCAGATATCTCCTCTGCCAATTTTTGTAATTCCCCCCGTTATCATTAATTTTTCAATAGGTAACACATCTTTATGTGGTTTATTTTGGGGGAAATAAACCTTCCCTATTTCAAATAATTTTATTTTTTCCATACTATGATTTACATTCCATTGAATTGCTTTTAATAATCCGGGTATTAAAGTTGTTCTCATAATGGAGTGGTCCTGAATCAATGGGTTGATTAATTTTATCGCCTGACAGAGGTAATGGGCAGGTAAAGATGATAATTTCAACCAATCGAAGCATTTCGGTGTAATCATGCTATAACTGATTATTTGATGCATTCCATTGCTTACCAGGGTATTTCTTATTTTATCTTCTATCTTTTGTTTGGTACTTTTACCTTTCTGCACTACAGTTGATTTAAACAATTTTGAGGAAATATTCTCATAGCCAAATAGCCTCGCAATTTCTTCGATAACATCTACATCTATTTTTATATCACCTCTAAAAGTGGGAGGTATAACTTTTAGCAAATTATCGCTATCATTGTTTAAGTCTATTTTAAACTCCAATCTATTCAAAATATCAATTATTCTCTCCCTGATTTCATGGTCCCGTTCGGTTATTTTTGTGCCCAAAATCTTATTTATTTTAGGTATGTCCAGTCTTATTTCTTCTGGTTTACTCAATTCCTTACTATACTGGTCTATAGCACCTGAAACAAGTTTTCCGGATGTAATCTTTGTTACAAGATAGGCAGCTCTATTTAGAGCAAACATCTGGCCAAAAGGATCTACTCCTTTTTCAAAACGGTTGGAAGCATCTGTCCTCATGGAAAAATAGCTACTGGTTTTTCTATTATTAATTGGATCAAAATACGCTGATTCTAGAAAAATATCTTTGCTAGTTGCTCTTATTTCAGAATTTGCTCCGCCCATCACACCAGCCAGAGCTATTGCTCTATCAGAATCAGCGATAACCAGATTTTCCTGAGTCAACTCCCGCTCTATGCCATCCAGGGTAGTAAATTTTTCTCCAGACTTAGCTCTGCGAACGATTATTTTTTGGCCATTAATGAAATTGAGATCGAAAGCATGCAGCGGCTGGCCGGTTTCCATCATAACATAATTAGTAATATCAACTATATTGTTAATTGGTCTGACACCAAGCAATAGTAGTTTCCATTTTAGCCAGAATGGTGATTCTTTTACCTTAAGCCCTCTAATAACTCTCCCAGAATAGCGAGGACAGAATTCCTCGTCCTCTACATCTACTGTTATGTAATCTGTTATAAGTTCATCACTTTCTATTATATCTATTTCTGGTAAGCGTAAAGACTTTCCAGAAAAGGCTGCTATTTCTCGAGCAATTCCAATTATACTCATCAAATCCGGACGATTTGAAAAAATCTCGAAATCGAATATTGTATCATCTCCAATACCTTTTATGTTTTCAAGGCTTTCCCCTAAAGGAGTGTTTTCATCAAAAACCAAAATACCCGGTGATTTACTTTTCTCCAGGCCTAACTCTGAAGCAGAGCAAATCATTCCTTGTGAGTAAATCCCCTGAATATTTTTCCCTGTAATTCTCCCTAGAACTGGCAGACAACCTCCTTCAATGACTACCGGTACACAATCTCCAATTTTAATATTTTTAGCACCACATATTATTTCCAACCCTTTGCTTTTCAAATCAACCTGACAAATTGATAGATCGTTGCCCTTGCCGACAGGTTTTATATCAGTTATTTTCCCGACTAAAACACCACTAACACCTTCAAAAACAGAATAAACACGTTCAGCTACAATACCCTTCATAGAGAGCTTCGCAGCCAGCTCTTCGGGTGATAAATCAATATCTACATATTCTTTTAGCAAATTATATGAAACTTGCATATTTTTCTACTCCTCCCATCAATTTATCAAATCTATTTAAATTGCCTTAAAAATCTTAAATCGCTGTCAAAAAATAATCGGATATCATTAATACCATATTTTAGCATTGCAATTCTTTCTGCACCCATACCAAAAGCAAATCCCGTATATTTTTCAGAATCATAACCAGCCATCTCTAAAACTTTTGGATGGACCATCCCGGCACCCATAATTTCTAACCAGCCACTGTAACCACAGGACTGGCAGCCTTTTCCCTTGCATAAACCGCATGATACATCAACCTCAGCTCCAGGTTCAACAAAAGGGAAATATCCCGGTCTAAAACGTATTACCCTGTCTTTCCCAAATATTTGTTTACAGAATTCTGTAATGACACCTTTCAAATCAGCCAAAGAGATGTCTTCGTCAACTGCTAATCCCTCTATCTGATGGAACATAGGTGTATGTGTATTATCTATCGAATCCCTACGATAACATTTTCCTGCAGAAATAATTCGTACCGGAGGAGATTGGTTCTCCATAACCCTGACTTGCATAGGAGAAGTCTGTGTCCTTAAAAGTATTTCAGAAGTAATATAAAAGGAATCCTGATCGTCTCTAGCGGGATGATTTTTGGGTATATTTAAGGCCTCAAAATTGTAGTAATCTAACTCTATATCTGGTCCATCAACTATGCAGAAACCCATTCCAAAAAATATCTCCTCAGCAGCATCGAGTATTAGCCTAATAGGATGGACTGTTCCTAGCTTAAAGTTTCTACCTGGAATACTTATGTCGGTATACTCTCTATCAATATGTATATTTTTTATATATTCTTCGTCTTTTTCAGCGATAGATTTTTGCAGATCCTGTTTGATCTTATTAAGCAAATCACCTATTCTTGGCTTTTCTTCGGGAGGCAATGAAGATATACCTTTTAGCATATGAGTAAGCAAACCTTTACGTCCAATGAATTCATTCCTGATGTTTTGTAATTCTTCTCTATTTTTTATAGAAGAAATTCTTTCTCTAAACCTAATAATTAAGTCTTTAATCTCTTTTTCCACTTTTTTTATGCTGTCTGCTGTTTCTTTTTCATCTAGAAATTGACTGATTACATCTTTGACTTCTTTTTTCACAAGGAATCCCTCCTTATATAATTATAAAAAAAGAAGTTTATAATTTTCTCCTTTAAAGGGACGAAAATTATAAACTTCTCCGCGTTACCACCCTTTTTGACTCATTCCCATATGCTATATTATTTATTTAATTATTACCATACTTACACTATAGATTGAATAATATAGTGTTTAAGTCCAGTCTCATTATCTATAACGAAATAATCCGTCCAGACCTATTCTTCAATTTTCAGTCGGCTTTTTAAAAGTGAAATTCAATAAAGCCAGGCTTTTGTAAAACGCCTGATTTTATTTACTATCTTTTAATATTTTCTCTATATTATTATAATTTTTAAAATATGGCAGACAGTAAAAATCTAACTGCTTTCAGCCATTGCTAATTTAACTAATTCGGAAAAACCACTGCTGTGGTTAACAGCCATTTCGGCTAACATTTTTCTATTTATCGAAATATTAGCTTTTTTTAATCCGCCTATTAGTTGACTATAGGAATATCCTTCTATCTTTGCAGCTATACCAATTCGTGTAATCCAAAGGCGTCGAAAATCTCTTTTTTTAGCTCTTCTATCACGATAAGCATAAGATAGAGATTTTCTAACAGCATCTTTAGCAGTACGCAAAAGTTTGCTTTTACCACCCCGGTATCCTTTAGCTGCTTTAAGTATTTTTTTTGTTCTATTCCTAGAAGCAAC
>CAZLMD010000028.1:1843-2907 GCA_964560535.1 uncultured Atribacterota bacterium | reverse complement strand
CTCTTCCTTTTAGAAGATTTTTTAGTCAGTATATGGCTTTTAAAAGCCTTGGAGCGTTTGATCTTCCCAGATTTTGTTATTTTAAATCGTTTTGCCGCACCGCGATGTGTTTTCATTTTCGGCATAATAATTACTCCTCCATCTGAGGTAATCAGTAGAATTTATTCTATTGACTATCTCTTTATCTTATATTAAGTTTTAATATTCAGTATTAATTGGTTTTATTGGAAATGAGAATTAAAGTCATATTCCTTCCTTCTAACTTCGGCTTTCTTTCCACTTTAGAAAACTCACTCGTTTCATCCATAACACGTTCTAGAATTTCTTTGCCAGAATCAATAAATTTCATTTCCCTTCCCCGAAAAATTACAGTCACCTTAACACGGTTGCCATCCATTAAAAATTTATGAATCTGCTTTATTTTAAAACCATAATCATGCTCACCAATATTTGGACGCATTTTTATCTCTTTTAGAGTAGTTGCTTTCTGCTTTTTTTTGCCTGATTTTACTCTTTTCTCCATTGTATATCGATATTTTCCATAATCCATAATACGACAGACAGGTGGATTGGCATCTGGAGAAACCTCCACTAGATCAAGATTATTCTTTTTTGCTTCTTCTAATGCAACATCTCTATCAACCAGCCCCAGTTGTCTACCATCATGATCGATCAAGCGAACTTTTGGTGATTTAATCTCATGATTAACCCGAAAAGTAGATTTTGACTTTATCTCACATTCCTCCTTTTTATAGCTCATTCTTTTGAATATAAAAATTATTCCGTTTTTAAAATCTTGTTAAATGAATATATCATATTGTTTTTTTTAAGTCAATATAGTGCTATTACATTGGCTCTGCTTATTATTTATTATATAGCATTATTTATTTAACTTTACATATAATATTTTCAAATTATTTTTATTACCTGTTATTTATAGTATACAATAAATTATTTATAGTAAAGACTTTTCACAAATTTCTGTAATTATTTGACGGGTGAATTGTTCGATTGAAAATTCTCCTAAATCGCCTTCTCCCCTCTTTCTCACCTTGACAGATTCA
>CAZLMD010000028.1:0-1743 GCA_964560535.1 uncultured Atribacterota bacterium | reverse complement strand
AATATTGCAATAAATCGTTCCAGGCTACCCATGATCGTTCTATGCAACATTACCGGTCTTTCTTTTTCGCCTTGAGAATTTATATAGTAGAGATCGAATTTCTCTGGCATTAAAAAATCCAATTGGATGGTTCCGCATTGCCAGCTTCTTCCCAGACAATCTTTTAAATGAAAATCTATTTTAGGACCATAAAAGGCCCCGTCTCCTTCATTGATCTTGTAAGTAATGCCTTTTTCATCTAAAGCATTCTTAAGATTATTTATAGCCCTTTCCCAAACTTCATCTGATCCCATTGCCTTTTCCGGTTTGGTACTCAGTTCAATATAATATTCAAAACCAAAAGTTTTATAAAACATGCATTCAAAATCAATAAGATTCTGAACTTCTTCCTTTATTTGTTGCTCACTCATATAGATGTGGGCATCATCTTGAGTAAAGGACCTGACTCTGAACAATCCGTGTAATACTCCAGATAATTCATGGCGATGCACCAATCCTAATTCAGCTACTCGTAACGGAAATTCTTTATAACTATGCAGCCTATTCTTATATACTAGAATACCGCCCGGACAATTCATAGGTTTAACAGCAAAATCCTGTTCATCTATTTTGGTAAAATACATATTCTCTTTATAGTTGTCCCAGTGTCCCGATTGTATCCATAGTGATTTATTTAGAATAATAGGTGTTTTTATTTCCTGATATCCTCTTTTACGGTGTTCTTCACGCCAGTAATTAACTAGTTCGTTTCTAATTACCATCCCTTTGGGATGGAAAAAAGGAAATCCGATGCCTTCCTCATGAAAACTAAAGAGGTCAAGATCTTTTCCTATCTTTCTATGGTCCCTCCTCTTTGCTTCCTCCAACAACTGTAAATAATCGTCTAAAGCTTCCTTTGAATCAAAGGATATGCCATATATCCTCTGTAGCATCTTATTCTTTTCATCACCACGCCAGTAAGCACCTGCCACACTTAACAGTTTGAATGCTTTTATTCTGCTAGTAAAAGGAACGTGGGGACCGCGACATAAGTCAAGAAATTCTCCTTGTTGGTATATTGTCACACATTCATCTAATAAATCCTTTATTAATTCAACTTTATATATTTCACCATTCTGTTCGAATAAATGAATTGCCTCATCTTTATTCATAACTCTTTTTTGAAAAGGGAGATTTTTTCTAACTATTTCCTTCATCTTCTTTTCAATTATTTTAAAATCTTCTGGTGAAAAAATATGCTCAGAGTCGAAATCATAATAAAATCCACCCTCGATTGCTGGTCCAATAGCTATTTTAGTACCAGGAAATAGTTCCTGTACTGCCTGAGCCATAATATGTGAGGAACTATGAAAGAAAATCTCTTTCCCTTCCCTGTCTTGATATGTAATTATTTCTATCTTATCACCGTCATGTGGTTTATCAAAAAGGTCTTTTTTAGCATCTTTCACTTTAACTGCTAATGCTGTTTTAGAAAAATCTGAATCGTATTCTTTTAACAAGTCATAGAAGGTTGATTCAGATTCAATATTGACTTTTCTTTCATCCCATAAGAAGACATTAATTTTTGCCATTTGCTTCACCTCTAAAACAAAAAAAACTCACGTTAACTTACATGAGGTTTTTGTTGATACTCATAGTTATCGGATTTAAAATTGTTTTCCTTCTCTGAATATTTTAATAAACATGAAAAAATGGTGGGCGGTACTGGGATTGAACCAGTGACCTCTTCCGCGTCAAGGAAGC
>CAZLMD010000027.1:7581-15744 GCA_964560535.1 uncultured Atribacterota bacterium | reverse complement strand
TTGGTATAAAAAATTACATACCCAGCTGCCGCTAAAAATTGAAATTCAAAAAAGAAAGAATTAGCATACATTAAGTGTGGACCGCCATGTATCTCTAAAATAGCAGGACACTTTTTGTTTGAATTACAGTCTTCTGGTTTTATAGTCCATCCATGAATATTGTGACCATTACTGGATTGTATCCGAAAAGGTTCCGGGCTTAAAAGTTGTACTTCCTGTAAAAATTGTTTATTTACTGTAGTTATCTTTTTTTCATTTTTTGTTATCAAGCTAAAGGAAGATATCTCACCAGGGTCAGTAGGTGTTGAACATTTGTAGTAAAATATCTTATTTTTTCTATCGAAACTATATTGACCAACTTGAAAATCCCCAGCAATCTCTTTTTGGAAATGTTTGTCTAAATCTACTGAATACATTTCAACATTTCCTTCGCTACTTCCAGTAAAATAAAGTCGGGGGCTATCACTGCAATCCCAAACTGGTGCAGACATTATTTGAAAATCTCCTATATCTGACAATCCCCAGTTTCCCAAAGCCATATCTATATCAGGAGTCAAGCATTCACTCTCTCCATTATAGAAATTGAACACAAACAGTTTATAAAAAGAGGCTTCTCCATATTCAATATTATGAGAAAAGTATGCGATCATATTATCATCAGGAGAAAATGCAGGGCATACGATTGAAATATCTCCGTTTATCAGACATTTACATTCTTCGGTTTTTATATTATAGACAATCAGTTCAGATTTTAAAGGATGGTAGTCTGCTCTATTCTGAGAAATAGTTTTTGTATAAATAAACTTATCACCAGAACAGGACCATGATAGATGTTGATGGTCACACTCTTCATGGGTAATCTGTCTACACCTGTTATTTTTCAAGTTAATAGACCATATCTGTATATTGCTTTCACCAAAAAATCCAATGCCATCTAATTTATAAAATTTATTTTTAATAACTCTAACTTTATTTTTATTTGATTCTTCTGGGCTTACTTCTTTTATCAACTCTCCATATGTTTCCCCTTTTGCTACTCTTGAAAGAAGTATTATACTCTCCATATTAGGAGACCATTCAAAATCCTGTACACCATTTTTCATGGTAGTAACCTGTGTAACTTCATGGGTATCTATATTAAATGACCATATCTGGTCTGTTCCACTAATATCACTTATAAAACCAAGATACTTACCATCGTGAGACCATTTATGTGAAGCAGCTTTTTTCCCTTTATTTAATTTGTAAATAACTTTTCCTGAACCAGCTTCAACGAGATGAATTTTAGTTATATATTCATTGTTTTTATTAATATATTTATAGCAATAAGCAACTATTTTACCATCTGGTGAAATTTGTGGATTGCTTACTTCTATAATTTTATACAAATCATCAACGACTAATTTTCTTTTAACCAATTCTTTACTCCATTTGCCAGTAATTATTTTAAATATTTTTGCCTCTTATCCCTAGTCTACACAATTACATGCTAAAAAATGTCCAGGAGACACTTCTCTTAGTTCTGGAGATTTTTCCATACAGCCTTCAGCAGCCCTAAAACATCTGTCCCTGAATTTACAACCGGGAGGTATATTTATAGGACTGGGCACATCCCCGGATAGAATCATTCTTTTCCTCTCTCTTTCGATCAATGGATCCGGGATCGGTATTGAAGAGAGAAGTGCTTGTGTGTAGGGATGCAATGGATTCCGATAAAGTTCTTCGCTAGTAGTTATTTCAACAATTGAGCCTAAATACATGACAGCTACCCTGTTTGAGATATGTTTAACCATGCTTAAATTATGGGCAATGAATAAATAGGTTAGATTAAACTCTTCCTGCAAATTAATCAACAGATTAACTATTTGCGCCTGAATAGAAACATCTAGTGCAGAGATTGGCTCATCACATACTATAAAATTAGGTTCAACTGCAAGAGCCCGAGCTATACCAATCCTCTGCCTTTGCCCACCGCTAAATTCATGCGGGAAACGATTTGCATGCTCTCTACTTAAGCCAACTTTATCTAAAAGCTGGTTAATTCTGTCCTTCTTTTCCGATTTATTATACATATTATGTATATTAATTCCTTCGCCAATAATCTCACCAACAGTCATTCTGGGATCTAAAGAAGCATACGGATCTTGAAAGATCATTTGTACTTTTTTGGTATATTTTTTTACATCCCCTTTATCTAAACAACTAATATCCCCACCTTCATATATTATTTTTCCTTCAGTTGGCCGATAAAGTCTAACGATAAGCCTTCCAGTGGTGGTTTTACCACAACCGGATTCACCAACAAGACCGAGTGTTTCTCCCTTTTTTATGCCAAAACTTATATTATCAACTGCTTTTAAGACCATGTTATTTCCATAATCAAAATATTTCTTTAAACCTACTATCTCTAAGATTTGATTATTCAACAAAATCTCCTCCTTTAGCTTGTTTATCAACCTCAGGTGCCAGGGGATGCATTAGCCAGCAAGAGACATAATGATTATCTTCTATAACATATGTTCTGGGGTATTGCTCATAACAAATTTCCATAGAATATTGGCATCTGGAAGCAAAGGGGCACCCAACTGGGGGGGAATACAAATCCGGCGGATAACCCGGTATAGCCGGCAATCTCTTTTCTTTATTAACAGTATCCAATCTTGGAACTGAACTTATTAATCCCCAGGTATATGGGTGTTTTGGTTTCAAAAATATTTCATCAACCGTTCCACTTTCAACTATCTTTCCTGCATACATAACAAGAACTCTGTCTGCCATTCCAGCTATTACACCAAGGTCATGTGTGATAAGTATGATAGATGTTTTCATTTTATTTTTAAGGCTTCTCATTAAATCAAGTATTTGAGCCTGTATGGTTACATCTAAAGCAGTAGTGGGTTCATCAGCGATTATCAAATCAGGTTTACAAATCAATGCAATTGCTATTATCACCCTTTGCCTCATTCCTCCACTGAATTCATGCGGGTATTGGTTAAACCTTCTTTCAGGATTGGGTAACCCTACTAACTCCAACATCTCAATTGCTTTCTTGTATGCAGAACGAGAGTCCATTTTCTCATGTCTGATAAGGGCGTCAGTAATCTGATGACCAATTTTCATTGTTGGGTTTAGAGAGGTCATGGGGTCCTGAAATATCATACTAATATCAGATCCTCTAATTAATTGCATTTTGGCATCAGAATAGTTGGTAATATCATTCTCTTTAAATATAATTTTTCCACTTTTTATTCTTCCCGGTGGGGTTGGTATCAGTTTCATTATTGATTGCACAGTCACTGTTTTACCACAACCGGATTCGCCAACAATCCCTACGGTTTCAGCTTTTTTTAAAAAAAACGATACTCCACGTACAGCTTGTACCTCTCCAATATAAGTATCAAACGAAATATGCAGGTCTGATACCTCTAATATTTTTTTATCTTCCAAAACTACAAGCTCCTTCTTATCTTCTCATTCTAGGATCAAGACAATCCCTCAATCCATCTCCCAATATATTTAAAGCCAGCATAGTAAGGCTAATAAATAGGCCGGGGATTAGTAGCTGGTATGGAGCAATCCTCATTACCCTTGCACCAATATTTGATAATTGTCCCCAGCTTGTCATAGGAGGGTTTATTCCAATTCCAATAAAACTTAAAAATGCCTCGGAAAAGATTGCTCGAGGTATCGACATGGTCAGGTTTACTATGATAACACCGGATGTGTTTGGAATGAGATGTTTAAATAATAACCTGATTTTGTCTGCACCTAAAACTCTGGCGGCTAAGATGAATTCCTGGTTTTTTAACTGTAATATCTGCCCTCTGACCAACCTTGCCATATCAACCCAGCCGGTGATGGTCAAGGCAACAATAATGGGAACAATCCCGCTGCCCATTATTACCATAATCATTATTACTACTATCATATAGGGAATAGCGATCAAAATATCTACAACTCTCATTATAAACATATCTATTTTGCCGCCAAATAGTCCTGCTACGCCACCAATAACTATACCAAGTGTTGCCTGGATTAAAGCTGATATCAGGCCAATAAATAATGATACCTTTGCTCCAACCCAGACTCTTGCCCATAAATCCCTTCCCAATTCGTCAGTTCCAAACCAGTGATCTTTAGATGGTGGCTGGTTTATGCTGGTATAGTTGTTTGTTCTATAATCATAACTGGTCATTAGTGGGCCAATAAAAGCAAAAAAAGTAAAGAGAGCTATTAAGGCTAGTGAAAACATGGCTCCTTTATTATTTTTTAATCTTCTCCAGGCATCCTGCCAATAAGACATGCTTGGTCTTACAATAATTTTACTGGCTTGAGGATCCATACCTATATGCTTAAATTTACTACTGTCTAACCCCAATGATTATCTACCTTTCGTCTTTAAAATATAGAAATTATAATCTTATTCTAGGATCTACCAATCCATAGGCAATATCCACGAAAAAGTTCATTAACACTAAGAATGAACCGAAAAATATAGTTAATCCTAATGTAAGAGAATAGTCAAGATTCTGAATTGCAATTACATAGTGTCTACCCAGCCCGGGGATAGCAAAGATTTGTTCAACCACAAATGTGCCTGTTGTAAGATATGTAACTGTCGGCCCTAAAACAGTAACTATGGGTAGAATCGCATTTCTTATCTGGTATTTCCAGGTAATTTGAGCCGGGCTTAAACCTTTTGCCTTTGCCGCTTTAATGTAGTCCTGGTTGACTACTTCCAGCATACTGGCCCTCATCAATCTTGCTATAAGAGCAAGGGTGCTAAGGCCTAAGGCAAATGATGGCATTAAAGTGTAAGTAAAACCCTTCCATTGAGCGACTGGAAGCCATCCCAGCTTAACTCCAAAAAAGTATTGCAATACTGCACCTATTATAAAACTGGGAACAGATATTCCAACAATAGCAATAAACATACTGCTCTGGTCCCAGATCTTGTTCATATTCAAGGCAGCTATAATGCCTAATAATAAGCCGGCAATGGTAGCGAATATCAGGGCACGAATACCTAAATCGGCTGAATAAGGAAAAGAATCTATTATAATCTGGTTTACTGTTCTGCCAGAATACCTTAGAGAGTATCCCAGATCACCTTTGACTAAATTTTTTAAAAAAACATAGAATTGTTCATGCATCGGTTTATCCAGGCCATAGTATTTCAACATATTCTTAGCAATTTCAGGAGTTACTTTATCACTAATAAACGGATCCCCAGGAAGCATTCTCACCAGGAAAAATACAATTGTTATCAATACAAATATGGTAAAAACTGATATTGCTAATCGTTTTAAAATATATTTCGCCAATTCAAACCTCTTATGATACTGATATTTATTTTATTAATTAAAACTAAGTCTATTTGAAAAAAGATTTTATATACTCCATTTCACCCTGCCTTACCTGCCAGATAGAAACTTCCTGGTTTTTACGATTTCCAAATTCATCAAATTCAATCAAACCGGTACTTCCACTTAAAGGTGTAATTTTTCTTATCTGTGTAGATAATTCCTCTCTCTTTACTTGAGGATTATCCTTTAATGAGTTAGCAATTAATTCTACTACATCAAATATTTCTGAGGAATAAACAGGTGGTTCTCCAAACTTATTTTTATACTGTTTTAGCAGCTCCTTCCCCTTCTCATATTTTCCCGGAAATCCCGCTGCATAAGTCATATATGCACCCTCTGCTCCAGAGCCTGATAAAACAAGAAATTGTGAACCAGGACTACCATCAGTGCCAAGCATAATTTGTGGAGCACCCTGGGCTTTCATTTCTTTAGCTAAAATACTGCTTTCTATCTCCGTTAAAGCAAAAAATACTCCATCTGCATTACTTTTTTTTAATTCCTCGACAATATTCGTTACATCTTTGGTTCCAGTCTCAATTAATTTAGAGCTAACTATATTAGCACCCATTTCAGTAATAAACATGGTAAAGTCTTTACTTAAAGGAAGTCCATATTCTGTTTCATCATGAAAAACATAAATATTTTCTAACCTTAAATCATCACAGGCAAATTTAGCTGCAGCATATGCCTGGGCCTTATCGTTCGAACAGAGCCTGAAAAACCCCTTCCATCCTTTTTGGGAAATATCAAAGTTAGTTGCTGAAGGGGTAAGGAAAGGAATTTGATTTTCTTCATACCATTTACCGGCAGATTCAAGGGTAGAGCTATTTTTGTTACCTATAACTGCGATTATCTCTTGATTATCTGCTATCTCCTTTGCTATTTTTTCTGCCTGAACAGAATCGGCCTGATCGTCAAAGCCCAAGATTTGTATTTTCATATCAGAAATAGCAAAATTATCTACAGCCATTTCTGCTGCTTTCAACATAGGATTGGCAACAATTGATTGGTCACCGGTTAATGGAGCAACAAAAGCAATTTTTATAGTTCTCACTTATCCTTTCCTATCCTTTCATGTTGTATTGGGTATATACCACATACCATTAAGTCCAAAATCTTTTTTGAAAATCATTATATGAAGTCTTTTTGTCATAATTTTGTCTAGCATATGAGTCAAAAAAACAATTAAAATATTTATCATAATTTTAGTTTTATTTTATCAAGTGTAATTCTGTTTGCCTTCCGCCTAAATAGTAAACCCGGTTATCAGTAAAAGCTATGTCAGTTTCTAATCCGAGTATTATCTCCTGGTTATTCCATTCGGGTATGTTTGTAGTTATATTCAGTTCCATGGAATAGCAGGTATTATTATTTAATACATATTCTCCTCGTAAATCATTTACGCCATCCTGCATATCATATAAACCGATAAGCGGACCTGCTCCATGGCCGTGATTCCCTATTGGATGTGTATAAATGCATGGATTGATTCCCTCTTCTTTAGCTTTTAATAAGGATTTTTTTAAGATTTCATTTCCCGATCTTCCCACTATAAATTCTGAAGCAAGGATATCTTGAAGTCTATTCCCTAAGGCATGTGTAGCTTTTATCCCTGCAGGAGCTTCAGTTTCATGTAACTTTAAAACATAAGCATTTTCCTGAGTATCTGTTGCCAGTCCTAAATACATTAAACCAAAATCACAATGCAAAATATCTCCTGGTAAAATAATCTCTTTTTCTCCGACTTTCTCACATCCTTCTCTAAAGATAGAAACTTCATATGGGAACCAGGCTTGTAAGCCTAAGTCAGTAACCCTCTGCCTCATCCACCAGACCACATCATCATTTGTAGTAACTCCAGGGTGAATGACTCTATTCGAGAATGCCTCAGCTATAATCCCATGAGCTATTTGTACAATCCCTGAATAGGCGGCCAATTCTTCTTCTATTCTTGTTTCAAGCCAACCTATTACCAACTTTTCGGCACTCCTTATCCTTTCATGAAAAGCTGTATCAATATTTTTAATTAAATTATTGTATTCAGTATAAGTAAGCCCATCAGCAAAGGCTATGTCTTCAGAAAAATTAAGTCCGATTGTTCCAGGGTTTCTTTCTTTTATAACCCTATTCAAACATTCCCATTGAGTTTCAGGCTGATCGGTATCTTTCTGTTCTGGACTGATGTCTCCGGGCATCATTTTTTTAAAACTCTGCCAGCTACTTCCTTTTGGATTTGTCCAGACACCCTGATAAAGGAGATCCAACCCGGTACCCGGGCGAGATATGCATAAACGCTCTATAGAACCGTCTTCTTTTTTAAAGAAAACAAGGATTGTCCTACGTCTTGCAGTAATCATAGGTGAAGGAAGCAGCGACAAGATTACAGGATCTTCGTTATATTCTCTGGCTACAACAATCCACATATCTATTTTTTCACGATCCATTATATCGGGCAGAATGGTATTAATTCTTTTTTCCAACCATCTGTTTTTTATTTCCCCTTGCTCCTTAACGGATACTATCTTTCTCTCCCAATCAGACACTCTGGTCTTAGTAGTTATGAAATCTGTATCTTTATTGATAATATTACTCATATATTTATTTTCTCCTATTAGATTTATGAATCATTTGAATAGATATTTGGATATATTTGCAAAATTTACTTATGTTCTTTTTTATTTTAATTCAGTTATAACTGTATCATTCTATGTCTGGGTAGTCTGGGTATAAATACAAAATACTTTCTCAAATATCATCTGCAAAATAGCAAAATCAGTTTTAGCTCAAATATTGTTAA
>CAZLMD010000027.1:0-7481 GCA_964560535.1 uncultured Atribacterota bacterium | reverse complement strand
TAGTTCAAAAATCTCCTCTTCAGATCGTTTTACCGGATATCGAATATCAAGAATAATATTCCCATTTTTCCGGTCAAATTCAGCAATGCCCAAATTTAAAGTCAATGGGCCTGAAACATCGTCTTCCATTTGTATACCCATATTCTTTCCATCCACTTGTTTACCGATATTGTCAGTGATAAATCTTACAAACTCTATTTGAGAGGATGGTCTACCATTCGATATCTTTTCCAATATCTCAAGAAGTTGAACTATGGCATTTTTTCCTTTTTCCGGTATACTTGAGGCAACAGCAATTCCTTTAGACTCAATGATTAGCTCATTATTCTCCTCTTTAATTTGAACAGTTATATCCTTATCATTTTTGTATTGTTCAATGACTTTATCTATTGTATCCCTGAGTTCTGGTTTGAAGTTACATTTACACTCACAATAATCAGGTACCATATTTGGTGCAATACCACCTCTTAATTCAATAATTTTTAAAAAACTCTCATGGTCTTTTTCCTCATTAAATTCAGTGGAGAGATCTACTCTCATGATGCCTTTTTCACTATTTATTATCGGGAAAAGTCCATCCGGAGTAAAACCATATCTGGGAATTTCTTCTTTCTTAACATAATGATCTATACACTCCCACCCACTCTCCTCATTACAACCAAAAATGATGCGCACTCTTTTGTTAAATTCTAAATCAGACTCTTTTAATAAATTTAAAGCATGTATTACGGAAGCTGTAGGCGCCTTGTTGTCACTGGTTCCTCTTCCATAGATTTTGCCATCAACAATATCTCCACCGAAGGGGGGATAAGTCCAATCAGATCCTTCGGGAACAACATCCAAATGTACCAATATACCTATTAAATCATCACCTTGGCCCCATTCAGCATAGCCGGCATAGCCATCAATGTTCTTTGTTTTAAAACCCATGGATGAACACAATTCTAAAGTTTCCTCCAGACAATCTTTAACCCCTCTGCCAAAAGGTCCACCAGGAACAGGTTTGTCTTGAACACTTTTTATCTTCACTAAATTCTGTGTGGTTTTTACTAAATCATCTCTTAAAGAATCTACAGAATCATTAAAATTCATTAAAATTCTCCTTTTTTTGCTTTTACAAAGGAACTAAATTATAAGAAAAGTACAAAAAGTTCTAATAAACTAATATTGTAACATGTGCTATGTTTTATTCTTTATTCAGTCTCTTCAACGATATTCCCATCTACCTTTTTAAAAGAACAGATTGTTTTATAGACACCATTTTGCAAGTTTGATACTGCTAATTCCGCCCAGTCTTTCCATTCCTGGGTATCAGGGATATTTGCCAGGCAGGACTCAATTTTATCCTCACTCTCTATTTCATAAATAGTATAGTATTCATTTATTCCTTTTCTATTTATAACCAACCTTTTACCTGAGATCATCTCGGGAACTTCTTTTAGTATTCTTGGAATTTTTTTATTATAATATTCGTTAAATTCTTCTTCGTATTTTGGATCAACATTATAACGAACAATAAAAAGTGGTTTTTTACTCATTTTTCAATCCTCGCTTTTAGTTCTTTATGGTTAGTAGGCTTAAATAGCCAAATACTATTTAAACCTACTAACCATATATAACTGTGATTATTTATTTAGTAATTCCTGTTTCTTTTCAGGAAATATTTTTATAAATCTTCCTGCACAATTGTACCCATTTATAGGGAATCCTCTGCTCTCATCTGACAAAGGCCATTCCATATAGTAAGACTGGTATGGATGTCTGGTAATTCTATCCATAATAAATAGACTAACAGCATTATCTACAAAATAATGTTGTAACTCACCATAGGCTTTAAACCTTTCGTCTTTATCTGCGATTTTTACTGCATCCTCGATTTTTTTATCTATTTCTGGATCAAGCAACCATTCATTCTGTTCCCAGGAACGAGCTGTTTTAGAATGATATCTGCTTTCAAAAACCGATCCCGCTTCAGGATAGCCAGGTGCAGTACTAACTATGGTCATACTAGGACTGGTCTCCAGTGCTCCACATTGTTCAACAATAGATACCCAGGGTGTTCTTACCATTTCTACATTTAGTCCTATCTTTTTAAGATCTCTTATAAATAAAAGACATACTTTTTCCATATCTTCAAGTTCGGCAGTCCAGTGTATTGTAATAGGATATTTATCAAGTTCACCAAAGTATTTAGATTTCTCTACTTCCTCTCTTGCTTTGTCTAAATCATAATGATACTGAAAAACTGTTGGGTCAAACCCAGGCAGGTCATGGCTAATTGGACCTCTTGCCTGGACAAATCCTGGAAAAATAGTTTCAGTAATAGTATCGTAATCCATTGCCCATGACATGGCTTTTCTGATGTGAATATCGTCTGTAGGGGCTTTTTTGTTATTTAGCATGCCATAGAAAACATCCCCTTGCCCCATTATTCCTATATCTACACCATCTATAGCATCACAGCTGGCTAACGCTTCTAGTGATATGTCATGACCACACAGTTCCAACTCTCTTTTCTCCAACATTACCTTTATTGTTGAGGTAGGAAGGGAGGCATAATATGTCCATTCATCAGTACAATTTGGATCTAATGACAACCAGTAATCTGGATTCTGCTCAAGGGTGATATGTGAACCATAATCAAATTCTTTTATTTTATATGGTCCTGACCCAGCAGAATTGAGATTTAAGTATTTTTCTCCGTAATCACCCAATTCTCCATACCTACCATCTACTGTATTATTTAGTACAAGATCCTTATTTAAAATAAAGAAATGAAAGAGGGAACCCAAAAATGGAGAGAACGGAGAGTTTAGGTGGAAAATAACGGTATAATCGTCTACAACCTCGGTTTCATTGATTCTATCTGTAAACATATAGCCAAAACCCTGGCCTCTTGCCACCATTCTATCCATGCTAAATTTTACATCTTCAGCAGTTAAATAACTGCCATCCTGGAATTTTATTCCTTTCCTTAAGTAAAACGTCCATGATAGACCATCCTCAGACTGTTCCCATCTCTCTGCAACATGGGGTATTGGGTTTCCATTAAGATCAGGATAAACCAGGCCATCATATAAGTTTGTAAAACACATCATGCTGTTTGTATCACTACCAACACCTGGATCGATATGTACTGGCCATCCCCAGGTTAATCGGAATGGTCTTTCAGCTTCCTGACTTTGAGCTGAGTAGGTTGCTGTAAAAATTAATAATAATAAAAGTGCTACAATCAGTATATTTTTCTTACGAAACATAAATAACCTCCATTATTTTTTTGAAATAACAATTATTTAATATTTTATGTTACATATCAGCTTATCTGTTCATGGATAGGCATCACCTGCTTTCTAAATGTACAAATATAAATAAAGTGGTAACACTATTATTTATATTTTAATTATTCACTTAGATCTAGATCTATTTGAAAAGATGACAGCTAACAAAATGTCCCTTGTTAACTTCAATCATCTCAGGTATTTTTTCGTTACAAATATCCATTTTTTTTGGACAACGTGTACGGAATCCACAACCAGATGGTACATTAACAGGGCTTGGTATTTCACCAGAAGACATTATTTTTTTTGGCTTCAAACCCTCTTCCTCTTCAGATATTACTGGGATCGAAGATAGTAACATTTGGGTATAAGGATGCAAAGGTGTGCTATAGAATTCATTAGTAGGCGCTGTTTCACATATTTTACCAAGATACATAACTGCAACCCGGTTAGCAACATTTTTCATTAAACTCAAATCATGTGTTATGAATAGATAGGAAAGTTTAAATTCTTTTTGAAAATTTATAAGCATATCTATTATCTTTGCCTGAATTGATACATCCAGTGCTGATGTAGGTTCATCCAATAGGATAAAAGAAGGGTTTACAGCTAAAGCTCGTGCAATGGAAACCATTTGCCTTTCACCACCACCTATCATACCGGGGTACTTATGTAAAAAATCTTCAGGTAACTGTACCATTGACATTAAACTTTTTACTTTTTCTAAAAGTTCACCTGATGTCTTTGCAATATTATGTACCTTTAGGGGCAACTCTAATATTTGTTTAATCGTCTGAGAAGGGTTTAGAGAGCTTCCGGGATCCTGAAAAACAATCTGCATCTCTTTACGTAAATTTAAAGATGTTTTAATTTTTTTTGAGGCAAATTCCTGCCCTTTAATTATTACTTCTCCCTCAGTAGGTCTGTATATACCCATTACGGTATAGGCAATAGTGCTTTTTCCAGATCCAGATTCGCCAACAATTCCAAGTGTTTCTTCTTCGTTAATACTAAAATTAACCCCATCAACTGCTTTGACGATACCCTGTTCGGTAAAAAAATATTTTTTTAAATTTTTTACAGCCAGAATCTCTTTAGGCATTTTGGATTTCCTCTCTTCCTTCCTGGTACAAAAAACAAGCCACTCCATGCTCACTGTCTATCTTATAAATAGGAGGCTTTCTCTTTGAGCATATATCCATAGCTTTTTTACATCTAGGATGAAAACGACAACCGGAAGGAGGGTCAATATAATTTGGTATATTCCCTTCAATTCCCTTACCTATACCCATCTTTACATTCAATCGCGGAACAGCTTCAATCAAACCTTGAGTATATGGATGCAATGGATTTTTAAAGAGTTCAGGAGTTAAAGAGACTTCCATAATTGAACCAGCATACATTACATAAATTCTTTCAGTCATATTTCTAAGAGTTCCCAGTGCATGGCTGACAAGGATTATAGCGTTTCCTTCTTTTTCTACTAATTCGTTTATTAATCTTAGAATCTGATCTCCTATAGTTACATCTAGCGAAGTCGATGGTTCGTCTGCTAATAAAAGTTCGTTACTACTTGCAAGTGCCATGGCTATGCATACTCTCTGTCTCATTCCTCCTGAAAGTTGTATAGGATAATTATTTAATATTCTCTCCGGGTCAGGCATTGACACATTTTTTAAAGCATTAATTTGCATTTCCCTGATATCGCTCTTCTTATACTTCTTGTTTTCATCTAGCTTTGCATACTTTATAACATCATATAATTGACTGTTTATGGTAAATACTGGATTGAGGGCAGCTGTAGGATCTTGAAAGATCATTGAAATATTTTTTTCTCTAAGTCTCACCAATTCTTTTCTATTCATTTTTAATATATCTTTGCCTTTAAAAAGAATTTCTCCTTCAGGTATCGCAGCTGGCGGCATTGGAAGAATTTTTAATATTGATTTCATTAAAGTAGTTTTACCACTTCCAGATTCTCCCATCAACCCTACTCTTTCACCAGGTTTTACATAAAAATTTACTCCATTTAATACTTTTAAATCCCCTTCATAAACTTTAAAATTTATATGTAAATTTTTTATTTCTACTAATGGTACTGTCAAATCAACTAGCTCCTTTCTGTAGAACCTATCATGTCCCTAATTCCATCTCCCAGCAAGTTAAAGCCTAAAACAATTATCATTATAAAAATAGCCGGGAAAATACAAATCCACCATTGATCTGGCAAATAATTTGATCCATCTGAGACCATACTGCCCAAATCAGGTGTAGGAGGCTGTGCTCCTAAACCTACAAAACTTAAACTTGCTCCCAGTAAAATAACCCAACCCATATCTAATGTAGCCTTTGTTAACACAGGGCCTATGCAATTGGGAAATATCTCTTTAAACATTATATGGATCTTGCTTGCACCAATCACTTCAGCAGATAATACAAAAAATTCATTTCTCAATGATGTGGTAATTGAGTACATTAATCTTGCATAAATAGTCCACCATGCCAGTGTTATTGCGAATGTTGCACTTATAATTCCAGGAGTTAGAACAGAAGACACAGCTAGTGCCATCACCAGAGGCGGTAAAGCCATAAAAATATCTGTTATTCTCATTAAAAAGGTATCTACCCAGGTATTGCAAAAATAGCCAGCAACTAAACCTATTATTATTCCTATTGGTAATGATATGACCATTATTAAAACACTCAGAGTCAGAGAGCTTCTGAAACCAAAAAATATTCTTGACAATATGTCTCTACCCACAGTATCCGTCCCACACCAATTTTGTTTGCTAGGAGGTTTGGATGCATTAGAAAAATCTAGATAATCCCCTGCCGATTCGGGGTGTGGCGAGATTATTGGTGCAAATATTGCTATTAAAATTACAAGAAATATTATTACTAATCCCAATACATTTAAGGGGTTTCGTGAGAATTTATACCACATTCGTTTAACATTTTCATATTTTTTGATTTTTTTATTATTCTTTATCACTTTATAATTGTCCCCCTTATCTTTAACAATTCGTTTTCATTCTGATTCTGGG
Source organism: uncultured Atribacterota bacterium (assembly GCA_964560535.1). GTDB lineage: Bacteria > Atribacterota > Phoenicimicrobiia > Phoenicimicrobiales > Stramentimicrobiaceae > Stramentimicrobium. The sequence goes on along the minus strand of CAZLMD010000027.1, from coordinate 1,159 downwards.
ATCTAAATATCCGACTATCAAATCAACAATAAAATTACCAATTACAAAAAGTGCCCCATACACAAGAACTACACCCGAAATAGCATTAACATCTTTCTGTAAAATTGCTGTCATACCGTAACGCGATAAGCCAGGCCAATTAAAAATAGTTTCAATTAAAAAGGCACCGCTCACAACAGTTGCAATGGTTGCCCCAAAAATAGAAACCGAAGGGATCAACGATGGTTTTAATAAATATTTAAACATAATAACCCGTTCAGGCATACCATACGATCTGGCAGAAGCAATAAAATCTTTCTTTAAATTATCACTCATTGCTATTCTAGTTAGCCTTGCTTGTTGAGCCAAAGGTCCCAATGCTAAAGCAAAGGAGGGTAGTATAAGATGTTTTATACCATCTATAAACAATTTGAAATTACCAGTGATTAGAGCATCTATTGTCACTAATCCGGTAATTTGGTTAACATATTTCAAACCTGGACTAATCCTTCCAATACTTGGAAGAATATTTAAAACGAGTGTAAATATCAACATAAAAAATATTGCCCAAACGAAATTTGGCGTTATAATACCAAGGTATGCAACAAACCTGACCAGATTATCTACCCAGGAATCTGCATACCAGCCAGATAGAGCCCCCAGAACAATCCCTATTACAGCTATAATAACTGCACTATACAATGCCAGTTCAAGGCTTGCAGGTAAAAATTGTTTAATATCCGTAGCTACTGGCCTTTTTGTCGTTAAAGAATCTCCAAAATCTAATTTCACTGCATTTTTCGCCCAATAATAAAATTGTACATAAACAGGTTCGTTTAAATGCATCTGCTCCCTTAATTCTTCAACTACCCATTCTGGAGCTCTTCCTCCTAAAGCCATCCTGGCTGGGTCACCAGGCATTATATGTGTTATCATAAAAATTAAAATAGACACACCAATTAAAACAAATATTGAAAAAAATAAACGATTTAATGTGTATTTTAGTATTTGTAGCATCTTATTTTTAGGATAGGAATAATAAAAATATTTTATAAATTCCTAACTATCTCTCCTCCCTACAATAATATTTAGAGAATACTTTCAACTTATACAATGGTAATTATTCTTAATTTAAATAACTCTTATTTCCCTAATTTCTTAGCTAAATCAGCAAGTTCTG
>CAZLMD010000026.1:7341-15920 GCA_964560535.1 uncultured Atribacterota bacterium | reverse complement strand
GAACAGTAGCTGCAGGAGTCATTACAGAGATTGTAGGTAGTTAAAGGAAATTATTAATTTGATACAAACATATTAACTTAAAAATATATAATGGACTGGGTATAATCCCAGTCCTAATTATTGCAACTCAGCGAAATTAACAAAAAGATATTTTTGAAACAATTGATATTAAATAAAATTAAAGAAAATGATAGCTTGACAGACATAAAAAAATATGTTAGATTAAGTTTCGTAAAAATTCTCTGATAGCGAGGAATAAAAGATGAGAGATAGAATAGTATTAGCTTGTTCAGAGTGTAATAATCGAAATTACAATAATTACAAAAATAAAAAAAATACAACAGTCAAGATTTCTTTAAATAAATATTGCAAGTTTTGTAAAAAACATACTTTACACAAAGAAACAAAATAGAATTTTCTGTTTTAGATAAATTGCCTGAGTTAAAATATTCTATATTATGATATGCAGGTCCGTAGCTCTAACGGGAGAGCACCGGACTCCAAATCCGGGGGTTGCGGGTTCAAATCCTGCCGGGCCTGCCAGATAACTCTAAAATATAAAATTGCGCCGAAAAGGTGGAAGATGAAAGTTAGTCAATTTTTCCAAAAAATAGTCCAATTTATTAAAGAAGCTAGAACAGAACTAAGAAAAGTTACTTGGCCGAATAGAAAACAATTAATTGGCAGTACTGTTGTAGTTATTATTACAGTCTTATTTGTAGCAATATATTTAGGATTAATTGATCTCCTATTTTCTAATATTGTTGCTGTAATTTTAAAATAAATATAGACATTATAACGTTGACCCCATAGGAGGGTGATGTAAGATAATAAGACCTATTGAAGATAAGAAATGGTATGTTGTACATACCTATTCAGGATATGAGAATAAGGTTAAAGCTAACCTAGAGCAAAGGGTAAAGTCTATGGGAATGGAAGACCAAATATTTCAGGTTTTAATTCCCACTGAAAGAATTCTTGAAACAAAATCTGGTAAAAAGAGATATGTGCAAAAAAAAGTATTTCCAGGTTACGTTGTTGTGTTAATGAAGTTGAACAATGATTCATGGTATGCTGTTAGAAACACTCCTGGGGTTACTAGATTTGTTGGTTCTGGAGGTAAACCAATTGCCCTTGATGAGCATGAAATCGATAATATTTTAAAGCAGATGGGTAAAGGTGAAAAGAAGCCAAAAATCGACCTTGATATAGGGACAAGTGTTAATATAATAACAGGTCCTTTCACTGGGTATACCGGAAAAGTAAATGAAATTGATACTCAAAAAAGTAAACTGAAAGTATTTTTAACGATTTTTGGGCGAGAAACATCAGTAGAATTGGAATTTGCGGATGTTGAAAAATATTAGTATTTGATAGGGTAAAGAACATTTAATGTTTTTAATAGTATTGGTTTATACAAATGCATAAGAGGAGTGAATAAAGATGGCTAAAAAAATTACTGCTAATATAAGGTTGCAGATTCCTGCTGGAGCTGCCAACCCTGCACCTCCTGTTGGTCCAGCACTTGGTCAGCATGGTCTCAATATAATGGAATTTTGTAAGGCGTTTAATGAAAGGACAAAAAAAGATATTGGAACGATAATTCCTGTAATTATAACTGTTTATCATGACAGAACTTTTGATTTTATATGTAAAAAACCACCCGTCTCTTTTTTGGTTAAAGAGGCTGCTAAAGTAGAGAAGGGGTCTCCAGAACCTCACAAAAATAAAGTTGGTAAGATTAGTAAAGATAAAATCAGAGAAATTGCAGAGTTAAAAATGTCAGATTTAAATGCACACAATATAGAGAGTGCTATGAAGATAGTTGAAGGTACAGTTCGAAGTATGGGTATAGAAGTAGTATAATTACTGAATTTTTAACATATTCAGTATAATTAATTTAGTATAGTGGGAGGAATTATTCCATTTTTACCACAAGGAGGACATGTAATTGAAAGATAAGGGAAAAAAATATTTAGCAAGTTTGACGAAGTACGACAAAACAAAACTATTTTCTATTGAAGAAGCCATAAGTTTAGCTAAAGAATTAAGTTGGGCTAAATTTACAGAATCTATAGATGTAGCTATTAAACTGGGAGTAAATACAAGACGCTCGGAAGAACAGGTCAGAGGAGCAGTTGAATTGCCACACGGTACTGGTAAACAAAGCAGGGTATTAGTGTTTGCAGAAGCGGATAAAGCCAAAGAAGCAGAGGAAGCCGAAGCTGACTATGTTGGTGGAAACGAATTAGCTGAGAAAATTCAAAATGGTTGGACTGATTTCGATGCAGTTATCGCTACCCCTGATATGATGAAGGTAGTTGGAAAGCTAGGGCGAGTCCTAGGTCCCCGTGGCTTAATGCCAAATCCCAAATTAGGGTCTGTTACCTTTGATATTAAAAACGCAGTTTTATCCGTAAAAAAAGGAAAAATTGAATACAGAGCAGATCGATTTGGTATTGTTCATTCTATTATAGGTAAAATCAATTTTTCAAATGAACAGCTTATTGAAAATTTTTACACCCTTTTGGATGCTGTGACAAAAGCCAAACCACCAACTTCTAAAGGAAGATATATATTGAGTATCGCAGTATCTTCCACTATGGGCCCAGGAATTAAAATAGATATAACCAAAGCACTTAGTGAGGCTGAAAAAAGATAAAAAATATTTAAATTAATTATATATTGTCTAATATCCTTAGATAGCAGGTGCCTTAATTAAATGGACAAAAGGTATAATTGGTTGTAAAACAGCCTGCTTAGGAGATGAAAATATCCTTCCTTTATTATTGTCTAAGGCAGGATTTTTTTATTTAATAAATATTTTCTAAATTATTTTTTGAGAGGAGGGAGTTAAATGGCATTATCTAGAGAAGAAAAAAAGCAGATTGTTGAACACCTTAAAAATGATATGAAGGCCGCTACAAGTGTTGTTTTGTCTAATCACAAAGGCATTGATGTTGCGAGTATTACTGAACTTAGAAATAGCTTAAGAGAAAAAGGAATTAAATTTAAAATTCTAAAAAATACTCTATTCAGTATTGCTGCCAAAGAGGTCGGTTTAAAAGATTTAACAGATAATATATCTGGAAGCACAGCTATTGCATTTACACAGGAGGAACCTGTATTACCAATAAAAATGTTGCATAAATATGCACTAGAAAATAAAGATAAGTTAGAATTAAAAATTGCTTTTCTTGATGGGCAATACTATTCTGGAGAACAACTACAAAGAATTGCTTCTCTTCCCGGTAAAGAAGAATTACTGGCAAGCATGTTGGGAAGTATGAAAAGCCCTATTAGTTCAACTGTCTACTGCCTTAAATCACTTTTGTTTGGTTTAGCAAATACTATGGACCAGATTTATAAAAACAAATTGAAAACAGAGTAGATTTAAGAGATCTATAAATCTGTAGAATTTATAATATTGGATATGTTTATGAAAGGAGGTGAAAACATTGGCAGATAAAGCAAACGTAAACGAAGATGTCGTTAAAGAAAAAGATGAATCAGAAAACAAAACAATATCGGAATCTTTAAGTAAAGAAGAGGTAAAAGTGTCTCAAGATTTAAATAATAACAATGTTAAAGAAATAATTGAAAAGATAGAAAAATTAACAGTATTAGAGTTAGCTGATTTGGTTAAAGCATTAGAAGATAAATTTGGAGTTTCTGCTGCAGCTCCTATAATCGCTCAAGCTGGTATTCCCGCACAAGGAGCAGCCTCATCCGCTCAGGAAGAAGAAAAAACCGAATTTGATGTTATTTTAAAAGAGATTGGTACAGATAAAATTAAAGTTATAAAAGAAGTTAGGGCGGCAACTGGCTTAGGCTTAAAAGAATCAAAAGACCTTGTTGAAAGTGCACCAAAAGCAGTCAAGGAAAAAATTGAAAAGAAAGAAGCACAAGAATTAAAAGAAAAGTTAGAAGCTGTTGGTGCAGTGGTTGAAATAAAATAAGCAACATTTTCTATTTTACAAACAATATTGTTTTTAAAAAGAAATGATAGGAAAATTCTATCAAATCTATAAACAAGTAAAAATAAATTATGTAACAAGGAAGATACCTAATTACAATAGGTATCTTCTTGACTTTTATAACATTTAATGATATTATATATATTTGCATAAATCTTCAAAAAGGTTGGTATTAAAAGTGCAGAATAAAAATATTAATGTTCTTGATTATTCTAAAATAAAACACTATATTGATCCTCCTGATTTTCTTGATATACAAAAGCACTCGTTTAAAAAGTTTTTACAGGAAGACGTATTGCCTGAAAATCGTCAATATACTGGTTTACACAAGGTATTTAAAGATGTATTTCCAATACAAGATTTTACTGGAAACCTCGTATTGGACTATATTAGCTATTCCATTAAAGACCCTAGATACACTCCTTTTGAATGCTGGGAAAGGGGTAGTACTTATTCTGCACCCTTAGAAGTTAGAATTAGTTTGTTAAATAAAAAAACAGGTGAGATTAAAGTACAGGATGTTTTTATGGGAGAATTGCCATTAATGACGGAAAGCGGGAGTTTTACTATTAATGGAGCAGAAAGAGTTGTCGTTAATCAGCTTATCAGGTCACCAGGAATTTATTTCGGTGTTGAAGAGTATAGTGAGAATAAGACATTATTTAATTTTAGAATTATTCCCAATAGAGGATCCTGGCTAGAGTTCGGTTTCGATTCAAACAATATGATCTATGTAAGAATAGATAAAAAAAGAAAGATCCCAGCAACCACTTTATTAAGAGCCCTGGGCTATGAAAGCAACGAAGAAATAATGAATCTTTTTTACAATAGTGAAATCATTCAGGATACCTTAGTAAAAGATAATACTAGTAATAAAAGGGAAGCATTGATTGAAATATTTAGAAGACTCAGGCCCAGTGAGCCGCCTACTGAAAGAAATACACAACAACTGTTGGACAGACTATTGTTTGATCCAAAGAGGTATGATTTAGCAGATGTGGGCAGATATAAAGTCAATCAAAAATTGAATATACAAAATAGAATATTAGATAGAACTACTGCAAAAAGTGTTTCTGATCCAGATTCTGGTAAACAGCTGGTAAAAAAAGATGTACATATTAATAAAAAAATTGCCGAATTGGTGTACCAATCCAATATAGACAAAGTCTTCGTATATAATAATAATGATGAAGAAATTGCAGTTTATAATGAAAAAGAGCATACTGCCATTGATTTGTATGACCCTGAAGATGGTAGTATTAATGAAAATATTATTGGTCTACACCTAGCTGAAGATATAGTTGACGAACAGAGCAATATTATTGCCCAATCAGGTCAAATACTAGATACGGAATTAATTAATAAAATAGGTCAAAATCAACCAGCGGTTATTGTGAAAAAAGGTAATGCTCTTACAAAAGATGATTTAGTAGCCTCTATAAGGTATTTAGTTAATCTTTATTATGGAGTTGGTCAGGTAGATGATATTGATCATTTAGGTAATAGAAGGGTAAAAACGATTGGTGAGCTATTATTAGATCAATTTTATATTGGATTGGTTAGGATGGAAAGGGTAATCAGGGAAAGAATGACGATACAGCCAGATCTATCCAGTTTGACCCCTCAAGCATTGATAAACATAAGGCCTGTTGTGGCCTCTATCAGACAATTTTTCGGTAGTAGCCAATTGTCTCAATTTATGGACCAAACAAACCCTCTTTCAGAAATTACTCATAAGAGGAGACTGTCTGCTCTTGGCCCAGGAGGGTTAACCAGGGAAAGAGCAGGTTTCGAAGTTAGAGATGTTCATTATAGTCATTATGGCAGAGTTTGTCCTATAGAAACACCTGAAGGTCCCAATATTGGATTAATTGGTTCTTTAAGCATTTATGCAAGAATAAATGATTACGGTTTCATTGAAACACCCTATAGAAAAGTTGAGAACGGTCACATTTTAAATGATATTGTTTACCTGACTGCAGATGAAGAAGACCAGTACAAGATAGCCCAAATTAACATTCAAATTGATGAAAATAATAAAATAACTCAAGAAGAAATTCCTTGTAGATATAGAGATGTTTATATGACAGTCTCTCCAATGGATGTTGACTTCATTGATGTTGCACCTAACCAAATGACCAGTATTTCAGCAAGTTTAATTCCTTTTTTAGAACACGATGATGCTAATAGAGCCTTAATGGGAACAAACATGCAAAGACAGGCGGTTCCTGTGATAAAAACTGAGATGCCTTTAGTGATGACTGGTATGGAAAAAAAGGTTGCTCATGATTCTGGAACTATCATACTTTCAGAAGAAGATGGTATTGTTGAGAAGGTTGATGCAAAAAAAATATCTATAAAAAGCAAAGCAGGTACTGTAAAAGACTATTATTTAAAGAAATTTCATCGTTCTAACCAGGGAACCTGTATCAATCAAAGACCAATAGTTAAAGAAGGACAAAAAGTTACTATAAACACACCTATAGCTGATGGTCATAATACAGAACAAGGATACCTGTCTTTGGGTAGGAATATATTAGTAGCTTATATGGCTTGGGAAGGATACAATTTTGAAGATGCAATAGTAATAAGCGATAAGTTAGTACAAGAAGATACTTTTACATCTATCCATATAAGTGAACATGAGCATGATGCGCGTGATACTAAATTGGGCCCAGAAGAAATAACTGCAGATATACCCAATATTGGAGAGAGCAGCCTGGCAAACCTAGATGAGAGTGGGATTATTCGTATAGGAACCGAAGTTGAGTCTGGTGACATCCTTGTTGGAAAAGTTACACCTAAGGGAGAAACAGAATTAGGCCCTGAAGAAAGATTGCTTAGAGCTATTTTTGGTGAAAAAGCAAGAGAAGTAAGGGACACTTCTTTGAGAGTGCCACATGGTGATAGAGGAAAAGTTATTGATGTAAAAGTATTTTCAAGAGAGAATGGTGATGACGTTCCCCCTGGAGTTAACAAGGTAGTTAAAGTTTTCATTGCTCAAAAACGAAAAATTTCTGAAGGGGATAAAGTGTCAGGCAGACATGGAAATAAAGGTGTTATTGCTAAGATACTACCAGTAAATGATATGCCTTTTTTACCGGATGGAACACCTGTAGACATTGTTCTGAATCCTCTTGGAGTTCCTTCCAGAATGAATGTAGGGCAAATATTGGAAGTTCATTTAGGATGGGTAGCAAAAACCCTTGGTTTTAGTGTTATTACACCTGTTTTTAATGGAGTTACTGAAGAGGATATTGAAAGAATGCTAGTTGAAGCCGGGTTGCCTAGTGATGGAAAGAGCATTTTGTATGACGGTAGAACAGGCTTAATGTTTGACCAAAAGGTAACAGTTGGTTATAGCTATATATTAAAACTTATCCATTTAGTTGATGATAAAATCCATGCTCGATCTACCGGTCCATATTCTCTGGTAACACAACAGCCATTAGGTGGAAAGGCACAGTTTGGTGGTCAAAGGTTTGGAGAAATGGAAGTATGGGCTTTAGAAGGATATGGAGCTGCTTATAATTTGCAAGAAGTGTTAACAGTAAAATCTGATGATGTTACGGGAAGGATTAAAACCTATGAGGCTATTGTTAAGGGAGAGAATATTCCAGTTCCTGGAATTCCAGAATCCTTTAAAGTATTAATAAGGGAATTAAGAAGTCTTTGTTTAAATATTAAAGTACTTAATCATGAAGGTAAAGAAATTGAGATAAAGGAAGATTTGGATACTAAAGAGAGATTAGACCTGGATTTTATCTAATTTTTTAAATATAAAATATTCAAATAAAATAATTTTATTCAACTTAAAAGTGTATTGATCTTATAAGTTACAAAAAATTGTTTTAAAAGATAGATATTATAATGTACATGTATGAATATCGCTAACAGTTATTAAGGATGGGGAGGTATTTCGGTTGGAAATTTTAGATAGAATTAATGCCATTGCAATTGGATTAGCTTCACCAGAAGATATTAAAAAATGGTCATATGGAGAAGTTAAAAAACCTGAAACCATTAACTACAGAACTCTTAAACCTGAAAAAGATGGTTTATTTTGTGAACGTATTTTCGGTCCAGTTAAGGATTGGGAATGTAGTTGTGGTAAATATAAAAGAATCAGATATAAAGGGGTTATATGTGACAGATGCGGAGTAGAGGTCACTAAATCAATTACCAGACGTGAAAGGATGGGACACATTGAACTTGCTTGTCCCGTTTCACATGTATGGTATTTCAAGGGAATACCTAGCCCACTTTCTCTATTACTAAATATTTCTCCAAAGAATTTGGAAAAAATATTGTACTTTGCACCAGATAGGAGAAGAGAGCAGCTGTATGAAATTAGTGAAATCTACGAAGATACCGAAGATCATTCCAATGATTATTTCGGAAGTAGAATGATTACAGAAACTGAGTTCAAAATCCATAAATTTTATGATCAAAAATTTAATGCGGAATTATTATACAAGGTTGGCAATTTAAAATTGTTTCCCCAAAAAATTGGAGATATTATTTCTAGAGAAAGACTTGGAGAATTACAATCAATTTTTGGAAAATTGTTTTTTACAGTTGAACAAAATGTAATAAAAGAGC
>CAZLMD010000026.1:4823-7241 GCA_964560535.1 uncultured Atribacterota bacterium | reverse complement strand
AACCATAAAGTTGGGGACATAATACTGGAATTAGAAAATAGGTTATATTCCTATTATGATCTGGATTTCAGAGCTGAAATTGGTGCAGAAGCAATTAAGAATTTGTTAAAAGAAATAAACCTAGATACTTTAAATATGGAATTAAGGGAAGAATTAAAACATTCAACAGGCCAAAAAGCAAAAAAAATGATTAAAAGATTGCAAATTATTGAGGCATTTAGAAAAAGCAATGGCAAACCAGAATGGATGATTTTAGACATGTTGCCTGTAATTCCACCCGATTTAAGGCCGATGGTACAATTGGAAGGTGGCAGATTTGCAACTTCTGATCTAAATGATCTTTATCGGAGGGTTATTAATCGCAATAATCGATTAAAGAGATTATTAGAATTAGGTGCTCCAGACATTATAATTAAAAATGAAAAAAGGATGTTACAAGAAGCAGTAGATGCTTTAATTAACAATGGAAGAAGAGGGCATGCAGTACTGGGTGCGGGAAATCGTCCTTTAAAATCTCTAAGTGATTTACTGGAAGGTAAGAAGGGTAGGTTTCGTCAAAATTTGTTAGGCAAAAGAGTTGATTATTCCGGCCGTTCAGTTATTGTTGTGGGACCTAAGTTGAAGTTAAATCAATGTGGACTGCCAAAGAAGATGGCATTAGAATTATTCAAACCTTTTGTAATGCACCATTTAGTAAAAAGAAAACTAGCCCATAACATCAAAACTGCCAAAAAATTAATTGAGCAGGAATCTCCTGAAATTTGGAATATTTTACAGGAGGTTGTTGAGGACCATCCAGTACTATTAAATAGGGCTCCAACATTACACAGATTAGGGATACAAGTTTTTATGCCTGTGCTGGTTGAAGGAAACGCTATTCAACTACATCCTCTTGCCTGCCCTGCTTTTAATGCAGATTTTGATGGTGATCAGATGGCAGTTCATGTTCCATTATCCACTGAGGCACAAACAGAGGCAGAGATGTTAATGCTGGCTTCAAACAATATATTGTCACCTGCTAATGGTATTCCCATTGCTCTGCCATCACAAGATATTATTCTTGGGTGTTATTATTTGACTATGAAAGAGAAGGGAATAAAGGGAGAAGGAAAATTATTTGCTAATCCAGTAGAAGCCATTAGAGCGCATGAAGATGGATATATTGATATACATGCCAATATAAAAGTTAGGATAAAAGGTATAATTGAGGAAACGACTGTAGGTCGAGTAATATTTAACCAGGTATTACCTGAAGATATGAAATTTGTTGACCTTACAATTTCTAAAAAAGCGCTAGCTCGTATTATCTCTTATATTTACCGTCAATATGGTCAAGAAATAACTGTGAGGTGTTTGGACAGCATTAAAGAACTCGGTTTCCATTTTGCCACTATTTCTGGTATAACAATTGGAATTAGTGATTTAGAAATCCCTTCAGAAAAAGAAAAAATATTGGAAGAAGCTGAAAGGAATGTTTCCAAAATTAAGGAACAATTCAATTATGGCTTAATAATGGAAGAGGAAAGAGTTGAAAAAATTATAAATGCTTGGACAGATGCGGCTGATAAAGTTGTTACGGCAATTTTAAGCCATTTGAGAACATCCAATCCTCTTTATATGATGGCAGACTCAGGTGCTCGTGGAAGTAGGCGACAAATAGGGCAATTGGCTGGTATGAGGGGGCTTATGGCAGATCCTTCGGGAAAAATAATAGAATTCCCTATTCGTTCAAATTTCCGAGAAGGACTATCTTGTTTGGAATACTTTATTTCCACACATGGTGCCAGAAAAGGTTTGGCAGATACTGCGTTAAGGACATCTAAATCGGGTTATTTAACCAGGAGATTAATTGATGTGGCACAAGATGTAATCATTACAGAAGATGATTGTGGAACAAATGATGGAGTATTCGTTTCTGATATTCAAGAAGATGGTAATGTTATTGAAAAGCTGGAAGAAAGAATAGTCGGAAGAACTGCACAGGAAGATATCTTTGATATTGAGAATAATGAGACTATTATCCTAAAAGGAGAATTAATAGACGAGAAAATTGCAAAAAGGATCAGCGACACAGGTGTGAAGGAGGTTAAAATACGTTCGCCCTTAACATGTGATTCAAAACAAGGAATCTGTGTCAAATGCTATGGGAAAGATTTGGCTACAGGCAAGATGGTGACAATTGGTGAAGCTGTTGGGACTATTGCAGCACAGTCAATAGGTGAACCTGGAACCCAATTGACCTTAAGAACCTTCCACACTGGGGGTATAAAAATAACTGGGGAAGATATTACCTTAGGGTTACCCAGGGTTGAGCAGTTGTTCGAAGTTAGAAAACCAAAGAAGCAAGCTATAATAAGTGAAATAAATGGATTTGTCGATCAAGTTAAAGATGAACCACAATTATTTAAAAAGGATATA
>CAZLMD010000026.1:0-4723 GCA_964560535.1 uncultured Atribacterota bacterium | reverse complement strand
GAAGTTATTGTTAGACAGATTGCTCGTCTTAATAAAATATATATTAGATCTTCACGTGACTCAGATCTCTTATCTGGGGAGCTGGTATATGTTCAAGATTTTGAGCAGGCAAATGAAAAAGTAGCTAAAGATAATGAAATAATCCGTAACAATAATAGGGATTTGTTGCTAAATAAAGCTCTAATTAATTGCTTAACAGGGAATAAAGGCGAAAACCTTGTAAGTGAAAATACTATAATAGATGAAAGTATAATAAAAAAAATAGAAAACTTAGACTGTAATAATTTCGACATCGTAGATGAAAATGGTAATATTGACAGTGTTGTTCAGGGTGAAATTAACTTTATTGAACGAATAAAAAATCGTGTATTCATAGATGATATTTCCAAAAATAATAAAATAAACACCGAAGCGAATAGAGAAGAACATAATAACTTAAATTTACAAAAATATATAGGGCATAAAATAACAAGGGAAATTGCACATGAACTAACTAAGAACGGTATAAACAAAATTAGAATACATAACCCTGAAATAAAATTAAAATTAACAGGAAAAACAGTTGCACTCGATGTCAAAGATCAGTCTGAACAGAATGTTATAGTATCTGCTAACTCGGTTTTAACCGAGAACGACATTGATCAAATATTATCGCACCAATGTAGAAAAATTGTTATTTGGAGCGATATTAAAGAGGTTAACATTAAAGAAGGCTTATTAAGTCTTACAAAAGAAGATGTTATTGGAGAAAAATTAGGTGAGGATTTAAAAGACCTTAGAACCGGAAATATTATTGCAGATATGGGCCAGGTGGTGAGTAAGAACATTGTAAGAAAGGCTTACACTGCAGGCATTAGTGAAATACCTTTAGAGGACGGCCGCTTTTTCTCATTAGAAGGAAGAACTCTTGAATATATTTATCACAACCTTATTGGAAAGATTATCATCCAGGATGTTACAGATATTAATACAGGTGAAGTACTTTTGAAATCTGGAGAGAAAATAACAAAAAATAATGCCAATATACTATTTCAACAAAATATTGAAACAATCAGGTATAGAACTGAACAAAGCTTACAAGAAACAATCATGTTAATTGAAGATATTGGTTTTATGAAGAGGATTAAACTGCCTGCAATAGGAATCCCTATTATTCAAGGGATTACCCAAGCATCTTTATCAACTGAAAGCTTTTTGTCAGGTGCTTCTTTCCAGAGGACTACACATGTTTTAACAAATGCATCAATAAAAGGTAAAATTGACTACCTGGTTGGTTTAAAAGAAAATGTAATTATTGGGAATATGATTCCTGCCGGAACTGGTTTGCCTAAATATAGAGAGGCTCAAATAACATCTGATTATGAAGAAAGTCTGGAAAAAGAAGAGCAGGAAGAAGCTATTCAAAACCAGGATGAGATTTTAATGGAGATGCAACAAAATAATAATAAAAAAAATGAAGCCGAATAAATATTTATAATATTTTTGTTGACATAGTTAAGCTATGTTGTTAGAATGTTTAAGTATTTTAGCAGGCTATTACTTTGAAGGAGTGGTGTAATTATGCCAACAATTAATCAGTTAGTGAAAAAAAGAAGAAAAAAAGTAATAAAAAAATCTGATACCCCGGCATTAAAGGGATCACCTTTAAAGCGCGGTGTCTGTACCCGTGTTTGGACTATTACTCCAAAAAAACCCAATTCAGCTTTAAGAAAAGTTGCTAGGGTACGATTGACTAATAATATTGAGGTTACCGCTTACATTCCTGGAATTGGTCACAATTTGCAAGAACATTCTATTGTACTTATTAGGGGTGGCAGAGTAAAAGACTTACCAGGAGTCAGATATCATATCGTTAGAGGTGTTATGGATGCTACGGGTGTTGATGGTCGAAAACAAGCCCGTTCTAAATACGGAGCTGATAGGCCCAAAAAGTAAGTAATAAGTAATTTTTATTAAAATTTATAAATCAAATAAATATTTTATACTAAGGTTAATCGAGGTGGATAGTAATGTCCAGAAAAAGAAAAGCATTAAAACGCGAAATTAAAGAAGATTCAGTTTATAATGATAAGAGAGTGACAAAATTCATCAATCATATTATGTTGGATGGTAAAAAAAACGTAGCCCGTCGAATATTTTATGATGCAATGGATATCGTCAAGGAAAAAACAAAAAAAGACTCATTAGATGTTTTTAATCAAGCTATGGAAAATGTTATGCCTGTTTTAGAGGTCAAGTCTAGAAGGGTTGGTGGCGCAAGTTACCAGGTTCCTATTGAAGTTTCTCCAGAAAGAAGAGTTACTCTGGCTATGAGATGGATTATAGGATTTAGTAGAAACAAAACAGGAAGACCATTTTCGGAAAAATTGGCTTCAGAATTAATGGATGCTTCGCAAGGAGTCGGAACTTCTGTTAAAAAGAGAGAAGACACTCATAAAATGGCAGAAGCTAACAAGGCCTTTGCCCATTATCGTTGGTAAATCATTTTGACTACTAATTTAAATATTAAAGAAAAAATACAAACAATTAACACTAATAAAAATAAAAAAGTTGAGACTAAACAATCAATGTTAAACTTAAATAGTTTGCAACAGGTTAGAAATATAGGTATTATGGCACACATAGATGCTGGCAAAACCACTGTTACTGAAAGAATATTGTATTATACCGGCAGAGTTCATAAAATGGGGGAAGTCCATGAAGGTACTGCTACAATGGATTGGATGCCACAAGAAAGAGAAAGAGGTATTACAATAAGTTCTGCAGTGACAACATCTTTTTGGAAAGGTTTTCAAATTAATACTATTGATACGCCAGGCCATGTAGACTTCACTGTTGAAGTGGAACGTTCGTTAAGGGTATTGGATGGGGCAATTGTAGTTTTTTGTGCAGTTGGAGGAGTAGAGCCACAGACAGAGACTGTTTGGCACCAAGCTGATCGGTACCATGTTCCAAGAATTGCATTTATTAATAAATTGGATCGTACTGGCGCTGATTTTTATGGAACCGTTAAGACAATTAAGGAAAAATTGTCAACCTTACCACTAATATTACAGATACCGTGGGGTAAAGAGGGTGACTTTCAAGCAATTATTGACATTATTGAAATGAAAGCCTATTCTTATACAATTGATGCTTCGGGGGCAAACTATTGTGTTGAAGATGTTCCAGATAGTTATAAGGATGAAGTTGAAAAAGCACAAAAAATATTGATGGATACTTTATGCGAAGAAGATGAGAAGTTTATGGAGGACTATTTATACGGTAAAAGCATTACAGTTGAGCGTATATACCAAACAATAAGAGAATTGACTATTAAAAATAAAATAGTTCCAGTACTTTGTGGATCTGCTTTGAAAAACAAAGGAATACAGTTGCTATTAGATGCTGTAAATAGATATTTACCGTCACCACTAGAAGTTTTGCCTGTAAGAGGGGAAAATCCTAAAACCGGCAAAGAAGTGGTAAGACAGACGGATGTTAATGAACCATTATCTGCATTAATATTTAAAGTAAGTACTGACCCATTTATGGGAAGACTGTGCTTTATTAGAGTTTATTCTGGCACTATAAAAGAAGGCCATTATGTATATAATTCTACGCAGGATACCAGAGAGAGAATCAATAGATTAGTTAAGATACATGCTGATCACAAAGAACAGGTTAAGGAAATATCTGCCGGTAACCTAGGTGCAATAATAGGGATAAAAAAATCCGGAACTGGTGATACACTGTGTGATGAAAAAGAACCAATTATTTTGGAGAAAATTGATTTTCCAGAACCCGTTATTTCTATAGCCATAGAGCCTAAGAGTATCGCTGATAGAGATAAGATGATTATTGCTTTGGAGAAAATTGCAGAAGAAGACCCTACTTTTAAGCATACTGTTAACAAGGATACCGGGCAAACAATTATTTCTGGAATGGGTGAATTGCATTTAGAAATAATTGTTGATCGATTATTAAGAGAATATAAAGTAGATGGGAATATTGGCGAACCGCAGGTGGCTTTTAAAGAAACCATTACTAAAAATTCTAAAGCCCAAGGAAAATTCATTAGACAAAGTGGCGGTAGAGGTCAATACGGTGATGTTGTTATCGAAATTGAACCATACAAGGAAGGCCATTTAGAAATAATTGATAAAACTGTGGGAGGAAGTATTCCAAAAGAGTATATTCCTGCTGTGAAACAGGGAATTGAAGAAGCAATGCTATCCGGTGTGCAGGCAAACTATCCTGTGACGAATATTCGAGTATCTATTGTTGATGGTTCTTTTCACCCGGTTGATTCTTCTGAGTTAGCGTTTAGAATCGCAGCATCAATGGCTTTAAAAGAGGGGCTAAGAAAAGCAAATCCAGTTCTTCTTGAGCCAATTGTCGAAGTAGAAATTAGAACACCTGAAGAGTATTTGGGCGCTATAATTGGAGATTTAAATTCCCGTAGAGCAAAAATATCAGGAATACAGGAAAAAAGGAATATTAAGGGTAAAATAATTTTAGCACATGTTCCATTACAAGAAGTATTTGGCTATGCAACAAATTTGAGGTCTATATCACAGGGTAGAGCTATTTATGTAATGCAGTTTGCCTATTATGATATCGCACCTGAAAATATTGTTAAGAAATATATTGTATAGAAAAAATTAATTGTTATAAGATAATAAAACTAAAAGTCATTCTTTTAAGGAGGAATAAACAAAATGGCTAAAGAAAAGTTTGTCCG
>CAZLMD010000025.1:13972-16476 GCA_964560535.1 uncultured Atribacterota bacterium | reverse complement strand
TCTCACGCCCCTAATAAAGAAATCTTTATTAATAATATTATCACTCAGAATGAACCTTTCCCTCCTGGAGAATATCAATTCCTGTTGATAGTTAAAGATGTTGTCAGTCAAAAAACGGTAGAAGAAACAATTAATTTTGTAATTGACATTGACTAAAATGAAGTTCATAACTAGAACAGAGGCAATGCTTTTTTAAAGACAAAAGCAGAAGCCTCTGTTACTAAAAAACCTACTGGACTACTCCTCTTAGATATACTTTCTGGGCTGCCAGTATCCCATGCTCACATACTTCAAATCCCTGACTTTGCAGTATATTCTCAAGTGCAGAAAGTAGCAGCATCACATTATCTTTCGAACAGGAGTAGCCCATAAGACCTATACGCCATGCCTTACCTTTAAACTTACCCAATCCTCCACCTATTTCAATGCCATATTCATTGAGCAGAGCCTTTCTTACTGTAAGATCATCGATACCCTCTGGTATATAGACAGCATTTAACTCTGGTAGACGGTATGGTAAAGGTGCTACCATCTTTAATCCCATGGCTTCAAGCCCTGCCACCAGTGCTTTTGAATGCAGATCATGTCTTTTAAATCTCTCTTCTAATCCTTCTTCCAAGACTAAGCGTAAGGACTCTCTTAAGGCATAGATCATATTAATCGGTGCGGTATGGTGGTAGAATCTCTCTTTTCCCCAATAGCTCTGCAGCATCCCTATATCCAGATACCAGCTACGGACAGGGGTAGTCCTGCAATCGATAGCCTGTAATGCTCTGTCACTGAAGGAGACCGGGGATAATCCTGGCGGACAACTCAAGCATTTCTGTGTGCCACTGTATATGGCATCTATTCTCCATTCATCTGTCTTGACCGGTATTCCTGCCAGTGAGGTTACCGCATCTACTACAAAGAGTGCGCCTGCATCATGTGTCATTCGGGAGATCTCCTCTAAGGGTTGTCTTACACCTGTTGATGTTTCAGCGTGGACTATGGCAACAATCTTAGCATCTGGATTATCCTGTAATGCTTCTTTGACTTTCTCTGGTTCTATTATGTCTCCCCATTCACCCTCTACAATGACAGGTATAGCATCACATCTTTTTACAATATCAACCATTCTCTCGGCAAATAGTCCGTTTACACAGACAATCGCTTTATCATTCGGTTCCAGTAAGTTGACCAGACAGGCCTCCATACCGGAACTGCCTGTTCCAGAAAGAGCGATAGTCATCTCATTTTTAGTCTCAAAGACTTCTTTTAACATTGCCCTGGTCTCATTCATTATCTCCAGAAAATCTGGATCTAAATGTCCTACCAGTGGAGTAGACATAGCCTTTAGTACTCTGGGATGGACATCGCTGGGACCGGGGCCTAATAGTATTCTTTTACCAGGGTTCAGGTCAGTATAATTTTTCATTTTTAATCCTCCTTATTTACTAACTTTTGATCAATGTTTAAGTATAGCTTCAAATTATTTTTCATATTATTCTAAAATGAGAATAATTATTTTTTTGTTTTTAGTTAAAATATTGTTAATTAACAATATTTTTAAAAAATGTGTACAAAGATTTCTAATATCAATTAGAAATATTGCTTCATGGTAGGATAGAATTCTTCTTCGCTCTCAACAATTTTGATACCTTTTGTTCGGGCAATATCTTTCTGTTCATCTGTACAATACCCCCAGCCAGCTAAAAAAACATTTACCCCTAAAACCTGTGTCTCTTCCAAATAACTTAACTGATCATCAATAAAATATATATCTTCGAACTTTACTTTATACTGTGCTGCTATAGCCTTCATATGATCAGATTTGTTTTTGCCATAATTTTTGTCAAAAATGTCTTTTAAATCCATTGGAAAACCAAGATAATCTTCATGAAAGGCGGGGTGAATAGCCTTGCCCATATTGGAGGTAGCTATTACTATATTCACTCCTTCTTTTAATAATCGTTTAATTCCTGACACCATCTTTTTATAAAAAGGGGCCAGAGAGAACCAGCTTGCAAAATCCTTATTCTGCCAGATTTCTTTTTCCTGAAAGAATAATTTATGGAAAAATTCATAGTCTAAATCCATTTCATCTCGAACTTTAATAAATTCTTGCTGGTTTTTTATCTCTATCTGTTCTTCAATAATCTTGATCATTACCAAAAAATCACGAGATTGCTCTACATATGCCCGTAATCTTTTATATTTTTCCATTTCCTGCTTAAACTCTTTTTTCATATTCTCCCAATTATCAAAAGTAAAGCACTTGCCGCCAAAACTCTTTTTTACATTTGGACCAAAATGTTTACAGTAGGCATTATGGCTAACAAATAAAGATTTAAGAGCACTATCGCTAATTACTCCATCAAAATCAATTGCTAATATCTTCATAAAAATCCTCAAAAATAGGTACGAGAATTATCTCTTCATTTTGATAATTATTTATAAGGAATCAGGCAGATAATTTTTAATACCTGTTCTCCTGTATTTGTAAAACCATGTTTAAGGCCAGG
>CAZLMD010000025.1:0-13872 GCA_964560535.1 uncultured Atribacterota bacterium | reverse complement strand
CTTAATCTGTTTTGATTTATCTTCTCCCATAGTAACATCAAGAATATCTTCTTCGTTTATGGCTATATTGTAGTATTCTGGTTGAAAGGCTCTGGCAATAAATTCTTTACGATTTGATGTAGCAACAATTACCTTAACCCCTTCCTGAACAAATTGATTGATTCCTTGAACGATCTTCTGGTATGGAGGTATTAATTTGAGCCATCCTTCGAAATTGGCCTCCTGTAACCGTTTCCTCTCCTGATAAAAGAGCTTATAGAACTTTTCAAATTCAAATTGTACCATGTTACGATATCTGTCAAATTCCTGTTGATTTTGTAAATACCTCTTTTCTTCCATCAGTTTCTGGATCAAACCATAGTCAGTTGCTACCCTGATATATGGCCGTAAGGTACGGTAATATTGAATTTCCGGGGCATACTTTTCTTGAATTGCTGCCCAATTATGAAAGGTAAATTTTTCTCCACCAAAATTTTTTTTAGGAGAGTTTCCTGTCAATTCCAGATAAGCATTATGGCTGACAAAAAGGGAATCCATCACACTATCAACAATTACTCCATCATAATCAATTGCTAACACTTTCATCATTAAATCCTTTTTTCAATTTTAGAAGACAGATATCGGCTTGTTAATTGTTTGTTGTTCCGGGCAAAGAACAGCCTATTACCTGTTCCACTGCTTTTTCCTGAAATGAAAAAGCTAATGGCGGTAAATCTTTGATATCAAAAAAATTGACTGATTCAGCACCATTTCCCGCCTTAAGTTGCCCTCCGGTAATGCCAACCTCATAAGTAATGATTATGACATGTCCATATAAATCACTTTCGTGATTAAATATCTTAATAAACCTTTTTATTATACCTTTTAAACCCGTATCTTTGTGTAATTCTCTTAAAGCTGCTTGAATAGCAGACTCCCCATCATCCATGAGGCCTCCCGGTAAAGCCCAATACCCTTTTTTTGGATCTTCTTTCCTTTTTACCAGTAATAATTGGCCTTTTTCATTGCGAGTTACTACGGCTACTCCAGGAATAGGGTTATCATAATATATAGTGTCACAATTCCGACAACAAATGAGTTTTTTCCCTTTTTCCACTTTACTTTCTAATTGACTCCCACACTTAGTACAATATTTTAAAACATTCTGTTTCATCTTATTCTCCTCTAATACTCATTTTCACTACATATATAATTGTATTTACTTTTAAATATTTCCCATCTGGGCAAAACTATAAAAACAATCCTCACCTATAACAATATGGTCCAGTACCTTCACTCCCAGCATATTACATGATTCACATAATCTCCTGGTTAATTCTATATCCTGCTGGCTGGGCTGTGGGTCTCCGCTGGGATGATTATGTAAGAAGATAACTGCAGCGGCTGATTCTTTGATAACTTCTTTCATCACCTCACGTGGGTGAACTGTGGTTTCATTCAAGCTTCCCATAGAGATAAGTACATCACGAATAATCTGATAACGTATATCCAACAGTATAATATGGAATAATTCTTTTTTCTTGTCTTTCATTTCTGCATAATAATAGTCTACTATATCCTGGGCTTTCTGTATCTTTTTCCCCGGTAATATCTTTTCCTGGGTTAATCTTACTCCCATTTCCAAAGCAGCTTTTATTTGAGCAAATTTTGCTTTCCCGATACCTTTTATCTGTTTCATCTCAGTGTAGGAAGCACTCATTATATTTCTTAGAGTACCAAATTGGGTCAGCAAACTTCTGCCTATTTCTACTGAGGTTTTTCCAGCATAACCTTTATTTATCAAAATTGCCAGTAATTCAGCATCACTCAGGTATTCAGGACCATGGTGTAATAGTCTTTCCCTGGGTCTTTCATATTCTGGCCAATCTTTGATAGTATAATTTTTCGTATCCTTTACCATAGACAATGGTTCTCTTGTTTACATTTTTATTTTTTTGTTGCCGGTCTTATTTGTTTTGCTTCTGCTTTATCCTTTCCAATCTCTTAATAAGGCTATTTTGCCACTTTGTTTTAACATTCCAGGGAATATTACTCTCTTTTTTTAATTTTGACAAAGCATCTTCTACTATCCCTGCAGCCCTCTCATAATTCTTCAATTTATGCTCATAATATTTGGCTAACTCTTCATATGGGTAAAGTTCGAATTGTCTGCTTAATGAAATGATTTCATGCCATGATGTCTCCGCTTTTTCCCATTCTTTCTGTTTTTTATAGGCAAAAGAACATAG
This sequence comes from uncultured Atribacterota bacterium, assembly GCA_964560535.1. Lineage (GTDB taxonomy): Bacteria > Atribacterota > Phoenicimicrobiia > Phoenicimicrobiales > Stramentimicrobiaceae > Stramentimicrobium. The sequence goes on along the minus strand of CAZLMD010000025.1, from coordinate 11,644 downwards.
TTTTAGGGCTTCTAAAGCCTCTTCATCTGATAAATCTCTTTTCAGGGCCTCTTCATAACATTTACTACTATATTGGAAATCTTTATATCTTTCATAAATCTTACCAATACTACAGAGATCCGGGGCAAACTTTCCCACAGATAAGGGATCTTTTAAAGATTTACTAATTTTAGTGGTAAGTATAACTAAAGATACGATATCCTGCAGGTTGTGAGCAAAAATTGGCTTAAGAGAATTGGCATCTTTATTCCGCAGATAGCGAAAGTAGATATCGGGTATAAGAAATCCCGGTACATCTTCTTTTCTGTCGATTTTCAGAATATTTCTTTCTACATTTGATAAGGAGCAATTTAACAATCTTCTCTTCCATAGTCTCCTCGTTGGGAACAGTAAGTCAAGATGGTGGGGAGTATTTAACTGCAAAGGCTGTCGCATCATAACATATCTGGTCTGGAGCAATGGATAGTCATAGCTTTTTCCATTATAAGAAACGAGTAGTTTGAAATCTTGAGCAAAAAGCTGATTAACGCCCCATAACAGTGCTTCTTCTTCATGATAATCTGACATAAAATATTGCCTGACTACAAAAGATTCTTCTTTAAAATAACCCAGACCTAGTAAGAAAATATAGGTTCCGGATCCTCCTGCCAGACCTGTTGTTTCAGTATCAAAAAAGATAATATCCTCTAGTTTAATATCATTACCCTTCCTTTTCAATTGCGGAACCCAGAGATGCAGGCCTGTTGGAAAATATCTTTGCATATCCAGCAGGGCGTGCTCTCCATAAGAGGTATCTAGAGAAATGATGTTTTCGGTATAAAAACAGGGGCCATGTGGTGTATCGATTGTATTTCCGGGGATAACTTCTGAAATAGTCTTCTTTTCATTATTTTTAAAATGATGTGAATCCTTTTTTTGATGAGAACTATTAATTTGTTGAACTCTTCTCCTTAAGCTTTCAATCTTCTCTAAACGGTCTCTAAAATCCATAATCAGCGAATAGCCTCCTTTAGAATAAGTAGAGCACTCTGTTTTCCATTGTTGCCTACCTGGTTTATAGGCCCAACACAAGAGGGGCATCCCTCATCACATCCGCAATTTTCAATTAATTCTCTGGCTGCAATTAATATTTTATCCCGTAGTTCAAAGATTTTTTCACTAAAACCTACTCCTCCCGGATAGTTATCATAGATATAAAGTGTGGGTAGATCAGTAAATGGGGAACGGATTTGAACTATAGATCTTATATCTTTTGGGTCACACATTACAAATAAAGGTGTCACATTGACCATAACATTCGCTAAGGCTAATAAGCCACCTGATAAATCAAAGGTAAATCCAGACTCTATCTTTCTTCCCGCTATATTGGAAAAAGTTTCTGACAGTATTAAGCAATAGGCGGTGGTATGCATATCTTCAGCTGGCAGATTAATCTTCCCATAACCTAAATTTTCATGTGTATAGAATTTTACTTTTTTATACATGGTTGAGATAGTAGTAATAGCTATCTCTCCATGTTGATGGCTAACATTTTCTTGTTCATTTATATCAAATACATCCAGGACTTTGATATGACTTTCTACCTGTGCATCTGTATAGTAATTAACCTCTACCTTTTTTGCATATGCTTTATAATCATCATAGTCGAGTTTAGTAATTGTGTACTGCTCTCCTTCATGGATATATATAGCACCTTCAAAGATAGTTGTAGTGGCACTTTCACGGTCTACTTCTCCTATGACCTTATTTAGACCTTTCTCCGTATCTATAATGGTAAAGTTTTCAGTAGAGGCACTGCGTAAACTGACCTCATCAGCTGGATAGGCATCACTCATCCAATGCCATTTATTGTGAGTAAAATATATAATCCCATTGTCCTCTAAGAATTGCAGTATATCTTCCAGCTCATCCAATCCAAATTTCTCTTCCGGAACAAATGGTAATTCAAAGGCTGCACATTTTATATGGTTTATTAATATACTCAAATTATTCGGATCAATTACAGCGTTTTCGGGTATTTCTTTAAAGAAATAGTCAGATGAATTAATAATGTATTGGTCTAATGGGACACTGGAGGCGACTAAAATAGCTACTGAGGTATGATTACGCCTGCCAGCTCTTCCTGCCTGTTGCCAGGTGCTTGCTATAGTGCCTGGATAACCAGCAATAAAACAGGCATCCAGCTGGCCAATATCTACCCCTAATTCTAAGGCATTAGTACTGACCACCCCTTTGATAATACCATCTTTAAGCCCTTTTTCAATTTCTCTGCGTAGAGTAGGCAGGTATCCTCCACGGTAGCCTCTAACCAGGTCCCTATCCTGTCCCGTTTTATCTAAATAATCCTTAAGATAGCTGGTTAGCAATTCTGTGGTAAGTCGACTACGGGCAAAGACTATTGATTGTATGTCATGGTTTAGAAACTTACTTACCAGCCGTGCCGTCTCTTTAATGAGGCTCTTTCTGATACCGAGCTGCCTGTTTACTACAGGAGGGTTGTAGAATAAAAAATATTTTTCTCCACTTGGAGCCCCATTATTGTTGATAAGAGTAAATTTTTCTTCTGCAATCTTTTCTGCTAATTCAAGAGGGTTTGCTATTGTTGCAGAACAACAGATAAACTGCGGCTTTGAACCATAAAACTCACAAATTCTTTTCAATCGCCGTATTACATTCGCCATATGGCTGCCAAATACACCGCGATAAATATGTATTTCATCCATTACGATATACTTTAAATTTTGAAATAATCTATGCCATTTTGTATGGTGTGGAAGTATACCGGTATGCAGCATATCCGGATTAGTTACGATAATATTACCTTTATTTCGAATAGACGAACGTGCTGAAGCCGGCGTATCTCCATCATAGGTGAAAGTATTTATAGGCCTATCTATTACCTCTATTAAACGATAAAGTTCCCCCAGCTGATCTTGAGAAAGAGCTTTGGTGGGAAAAAGGTAAATTGCCCTACTTTCCGGTTCCTTAATGATTCTATCTAAAACCGGCAGATTATAACATAGCGTTTTACCAGAAGCAGTAGGTGTTACTACCACAACATTATTTCCCTCATTAACGGCGTCCAGGGCACTAGTTTGATGTGAGTAAAGGCTGTTTATTCCTTCTTGTTTTAATTGATTTACCAGACTTTTGTGCAACCAGCCTGGAAAATCAGCAAAATGTGCATCCTTTGCTGGTATATGTTCCAGGGCAGTTAAATAAGGACGGATAGTATAATCCTGCTCTAGTTCTTGAATTATTGCTTTAACATCACAACTCATTAAATCTCTTCCTTGTTCTTCTAAAAATATATTTCTTTTGCTAATTCAATTTTATAGTATATCTTATTTACCTGAAAAGAACAATTGGGGCTATCCCATTAGTCAATTTTTTAACTTTTAGCTTTAAACATTTTTTTGTTATATTTGCTATAATATAAAAATATTGTTTTAAATTAATTATTAACAGAGAATTGGGGGGGAAGATGAAGATACCGCAAGATATTCAAGATATTATTAAAAATGATAAAGTTATACCTTTTGGTACAGCCAGCAAAGATGGGGTTCCGAATATCAATATGATTGCATTAAAAAAAGTAGCTGATGATGAAACAATTTTGCTTGCTGATAATTATTTTAATAAAACACTTGAAAATTTAATGGATAATAGTAATGCAACTTTAATTACTAAAAAGGAAGAAGAAAGAAGATGGTATCAGTTAAAAGGAACTTGCCAATATGTGAATGAAGGATATGAATATGAAGAATTTAAAAAATGGGTAAAATCGATAAAAGATACTTTTCCCATGAAAGGAATGGTTGTCTTTAAAGTTAAGCAGATATTTAATGTGACATCAGGACCAGATGCTGGAAAACCTATAACATTATAGAACCATATCCCTATTAAAACTCTATTATTCTAATCTTTTCTTTCCTTTATCTTAAATAATTTTAAACATATGTATATATGCATCTATAAAAGATATATATATATCAAATTTTTTTAGTAAGTTAGCTTTAGCTTTTTTAAAATCTCCACAAAAGGTATCGGTGTTAAGGAAATTAATATGAGTATAAGCCATTGGGAAATAGACAATGTTGTAACTTGAAATACAGATTGTAAGAAAGGAACCATCATTACTATCAGCTGCAATGAACCAGATGCCAGTATCGCTTTAATTAGATAATGGTTACTGAAAATCCCGAGTTTGAATATGGAAAACTTATTGGATCTTGAATTTAAGGAATGCCATAACTGACTGAAACTCAGAGTAGCAAAAGCCATTGTTTCACCTACTTCTAAAGAGTACAGACTGTAACCATAATAAAAAGCAACCAGAGTAATAATTCCAATAAATATTCCCTGAGAAAATATATTAAATCCCATCTTCCCTGAGAAAATACCTTCTTTTGGATTTCTGGGGGGTCTCCTCATTATATCTTCTTCTGCAGGATCCAACCCTAATGCAAGCGCAGGCAAACCATCTGTCACCAGATTGACCCATAGTATCTGTATGGGTAGCAGCGGACGGGGAAGTCCAATCAGGATAGCAACAAAGATGGTAAATATCTCTCCTAAATTGCAGGATAGTAGATAACGGATAAATTTCTGAATATTCTGATATATCTTCCTTCCTTCTCGTACGGCAGAAACAATAGAGGAGAAGTTGTCATCAGTTAAAACCATATCTGCTGCTTCTTTGGATACGTCAGTTCCGGTAATCCCCATAGCTATTCCAATATCTGATTCTTTTATGGCAGGAGCATCATTTACACCATCGCCGGTCATAGCTACCACCTGCCCGTTCTTCTGTAAGGCTTGAACTATCCTCATCTTATGACGGGGTGACACCCTGGCAAATATAGATGTATTCATTACAACCTGTTCCAGTTCTTCCTGTGACATTTTTTCTAATTCTGAACCGGAGAGCATCTTATCACCAGAACGATATATATCCAGCTGTTCGGCAATAGCTTTAGCAGTCAAGGGGTAGTCTCCTGTAATCATGACAGGACGAATTCCAGCCTGACGACAGACTCTGACCGCTTCTACAGCTTCTTCTCTGGGTGGATCGATCATGGCTATTAATCCCAAAAAAACCAGTCTATTCTCTATCTCCTCTGTATCTAATTTTTTGTTCCGGGCAAGATATTGACTCTCATGAGAATCTATTTCCCTGTAAGCAATGGCAAGTACTCTTAGAGCTTTTGAAGCCAGTTGTTTATTCTGTAAATTAATCTTTTCTTTTATAGCCCGGGATAAAGGAAATTCTTTGCTGTTATCGTTAAAACTGTGACACCGTTCAATAATCTGTTCCGGGGCTCCTTTGACAATTAGTATCTCTTTTCCTTCTGCGGTCTTATGAATGGTAGACATCCTTTTTCTCTCTGAATCAAATAATAATTCTCTTGTGCGGGGGTATTGTTTTTCTACCTCATCTTTCTGATAGCCAGCCTTAGCGGCAGCCACAACCAATGCTCCTTCAGTTGGGTCACCAACAATCTCCCATTGTTTGTTACTCTCATTTTGTTTTAAATATGAATTATTGTTAAGAGTTATTGCTTTTAGTAAAAAGGAGACTTCTTGATCCTCATCAGGTTTTACAGGCTTATCGTTAGAGTAAAAACATCCTGAAGGTTGATAGCCTGCGCCATCAATTTCTACCTCTCTGTTCGGAAAAACTAACTTTTGAACAGTCATCTCGTTTTGAGTAAGAGTACCGGTCTTATCAGAACAGATAACGGTGGTAGCTCCTAAAGTTTCCACTGCAGGTAATCGCCTGATGATTGCATTCTTCTTAATCATCTGCTGTACTCCAAGAGCTAGAACAATGGTTACTACAGCCGGTAAACCTTCCGGCACTGCCGCCACCGCCAGGGAAATTCCGGTGAGAAACATATCGAAAAATGGTATTCCCCTGAGATAGCCCAATGCAACAACAATTGCTACCACAAAGAGGATAATTATCCCAAGGTTTTTGCCAACCTCGTTTAACTTCTTTTCTAATGGAGTGGGTTCTTTTTTTTGTTCCTGCAGCATTCCTGCGATATGGCCTATTTCAGTATTCATTCCAGTAGCAACTACTATCCCTTTACCACGGCCAGCTATTATTGTAGTTCCCGTATAAGCCATGTTTTTGCGGTCTCCCAGAGAGACATCCTTCTGGTTAACAATTTTCTGATTAGTCTTTTCTACAGGTTCTGATTCTCCGGTTAGTATAGCTTCTTGTATGCTAAGATCTGTCACCTCAGTTAAACGTAGATCTGCTGGTATCTTATCACCCGATTCTAGGATAATAAGATCACCAGGAACCAGTTGAGTGGATTTTATTTTATTTCTCTTACCATCCCTGATTACCAGAGTTTCAGGGACAGTCATTTTTTTTAAGGCATCCAGAGATTTTTCTGCTTTGTTCTCCTGTAATACACTTAAAATAGCATTTAATAGAACGATTCCACCAATGACGATCGCATCTATTGCCTCTCCCATAAATACCGCTATAGCTGCTGAAATTAATAAAATTATTATTAAGACATCCTTAAACTGTTCAATAAACATACTAAAAACAGATCTCTTTTTACCTTCTTTCAATTGGTTTAATCCAACCATCTCCAGTTGTTGTTCAGCGGCTGATGCTGATAATCCATCATGCAAAGAAGTTTTCAATTCCTGTTCTATTTCCTGTATTGATTTTAAATAATAGTGCTCTTCTTGTTTTTCATCATTGATATTATTAATATTCATCTTCAGTCGATACCTCTCTAATTAGCGTCTTAGCTTTCTTCAAAATGTTTTTTAAGATAGGAGATTTTATCTTTTATTTCTTTAATATTTTTATTAAATGATTTACCTTTATCGGGTAATGTAGTTAAAAATCGAGTATATATCTCTATAGAAAAATTGTGGTAGTTTTGGTAGAATTGTTTTCCCTTTTTTGAAAGGTTGATCAGCACCTTCCTGCGGTCCTGCCGTGCACGACGTCTTTCTAATAAACCACGTTTAATTAATCGATCAACTATACTGGTCATAGTGGTTGGAGCAACATTAACTATTTGAGATAATTTACTCATAGAGGCAAATGATTCTTTTCCTAAAAAGTCAATAATAAAATGCTCGGTTATATTTAAAGTGTTTTCCTTATTATCTTTATAAAGAAGGGAATAATGTGACCATAATACTTCAGTAAAATGAAGAAAAAAATCATCTATTTCTGCCGCAATCTTTTTCACCTGTTCCTCTTCTTTGCTCATATGCATACCTGTATTACAATACTTTATTTAAGTTTATTATACGAATATCGTATCGTTATTATCATAGAGATGGGCAATAATAAAGTCAAATAAAATATTGAAATATTTGTGGTTATTAATTTACAGTTATTAGTTATTAATTTTTCACAAAAAAGAGCTAATTTTCTGTTATTACATGATATATGAATACATATCACGGCAACCTTATCACTAATAACATATGGCGTCACAGGATATTATAATGAATATTTTTACAAAAAAATACTTGAAGCTTAAATAATTGCAGCAAAAAACGAAAAGGCCAGGAGGCTTCTATCTACTCAACCCCTAGCCTTTTACCATTCATCTTTTAGCAGTTCAAGAAAAATCATCCCATATCAATGGTTTCAAAGAATCGTTTCCTAGTATTATATTTCGGATATTATCCCTTCTAAAGTCTCAACAAGTAAGTCTATTTCATCTTTTTCTACAATAAGGGGTGGCAAGAAACGCAATACGTGCTCAGCTGTACAGTTGATTAGAAATCCTTTATCTAACATCTTTTGAACTATAGACGGACCTTCTTTGACAACCTCCAGGCCTACCATTAATCCTATTACTCTGATTTCTCGAATTAAATTCGGGTATTTCTGCTTTAACTCTTCTAATCTTTCCTGGAAATATTCTCCTTTTAGCTGAGATTCCATCAAGAGATTATCCTCTTGCAAGACCTCTAAAAAAGCCAGTGCGGCAGCACAGGCCACCGGATTACCACCAAAAGTAGTTCCATGGTCACCTGGATGAAATGCTGCAGCAATCTTTTCTTTGGCAATCAAAGCTCCGAGCGGCAAGCCTCCTGCTATTGGTTTGGCAAGTGTCATGATATCTGGTTCAACACCATAATGCTGGTAGGCAAACATCTTCCCTGTTCTACCAAGTCCACATTGTATTTCATCAAAAATTAAAAGTATATCTTTGCTATCACAAAAATCCCTTAAACCTTCCAAAAAACTCTCTGAAGCAATATTGATACCCCCCTCGCCCTGTATTGGCTCAACTATTATGGCTGCCACTTTTTCATCATAGGCATCTCTTATAGAGTCTAAATCATTAAAGGTTGCTTCTTTAAAAGATGGCAGCAGGGGTAAATAATCTTTTTGATATTTATATGTTCCGGTGGCTGCAACAGTGGCAATAGTCCTGCCATGAAAAGAATTCTTCATGTATATTGCCTTGTACTTGTCTTTATTCTGATCTTTAAAATATTTAGCTACCAGCTTAAAAGCTGCTTCATTTGCCTCAGCTCCACTATTGGCAAAAAATACCCTATCGCCAAAGGATAGTTCCACCAATTCCTTACCCAATAAAATTTGAGGTGCATTATAAAAAAGATTGGAACAGTGAATTATTTTACCGGCTTGTTCACAGATCGCCTGAACAATTTTGGGATGACTATAGCCCAGGCTATTTACCGCAATACCACCTATAAAATCATAGTATAGCTTCCCTTCTAAATCCCAGACTTTTATTCCTTCCCCATGGTCTAATACCATTGCCGGTCTCTTAAATGTTCTGATTAAATAGTCCTGTTCGATTTGAATCAACTCTTTACTCTCCATATTTTCCCTCCTATCCTTTTTCGATTATTTTCTCTTATCATTCTGAATAGATACAAACTCAGTTCCAATCCCGCTATCGGTAAATATTTCCAGTAAAATGGAATGTGCTTGTTTCCCATTTAAGAAATGTACTTTTTTAACTCCTCCCTCTAAAGCCCTTAAAGCTGATTTCACTTTAGGAATCATACCTTTTTGAATATACCCTGATTCTAACAATGTTTTTGCTTCCTCAACGTTAATACTGCTGATAAGTGTGTCAGCATTTCCTAATTCTCTTAATATTCCATCTACATCAGTCAGAAAAATGAGTTTTTCAGCCTTTAAAACATTTGCCAGTTCCCCTGCTACTGTATCTGCATTGATATTGAACCTCTCTCCAGCTTCATCAACACCAATAGTAGCAATGACAGGTATATAGTCTTTTTCCAGAAGCAGTGTTAATATTTCCGGATTAATCTTTACAATTTCACCCACAAATCCCAGATCCAGCTGTTCATATTTTTTTACCATAAGAAGTTGTGCATCTTCTCCGCTCAAACCAATCCCCTTAATTCCATTGCCCTGGTCTTCTAAAATACACAGATTTATCTCAGCTACAAGGCGTGTATTGATTTTACCGGTTAAAACCATTTCGGTTATTTCCATGGTATCTCGGTCAGTAACCCTCAATCCATTGATGAATTGAGGAACCTTATTCTGTTTCTTCATTTCTTGTGATATCTCAGGACCACCACCATGTACAATAATTGGTTTCATACCTATATATCTCAATAGAATTATATCTTTTATGATTTGCTTTTCTAGCTGCTTATTTTCCATGGCACTGCCGCCATATTTAACAACTACTGTCTTATTCCAAAATTTTTTAATATATGGCAATGCTTCCACTAAAATATCTGCACGCCAGGTATCATTTTTTAGCATATTTCACCCCCGAATTACCCAAATTATTCTCTAATTATATTTTGTATTAATATCAATATATCCATGAGTCAGATCACAACCCCAGGCAGTTGCCTTTCCCTCACCAATCTTCAAATCAATGAATATCTTTATTTCTGCAGATTCTTCCAGATATTTTCGTACCACTTCTTTCGAAAAAGGTAATGGTTGACCATCTGAAACAATCTTTTCCTTTACATAGAGATCTATTTTTTCTACATCCATTTTTGCCCCTGAATAACCAGCTGCAGCAAAAATACGGCCCCAATTAGGATCATGTCCATAAATAGCCGCTTTAACTAAAAGAGAGCCTGCAACTGCTTTGGCAATCTTTTCTGCATCAGTATCAGTTAGAGCGTTCTGCACCTCTACTTCAATAAGTTTAGTGGCCCCTTCTCCATCCCTGGCTATTTCTTTAGCCAAATATTCTGTAACAATATAAAGTGCGTCTCTGAATCGACAGTAATCTTTATTTTTTTCTATAATATTTGGATTTCCAGCCATGCCGTTTGCTAATACTATTACCATATCATTGGTACTTGTATCTCCATCTACGGTGACCATATTAAATGTTTTACCAATAATCTCTGTCAGGGTATCCTGCAAAAGCCTATTTTCTATTGCTATATCAGTAGTCACAAAGGCTAACATTGTGGCCATATTGGGATGTATCATACCTGAACCTTTAGCTATTCCAGCAATTCTAATCTCCTGGCCATTCAAGTCAAAACTTATTGCAATCTCTTTCTTCCTGGTATCTGTGGTCAATATAGCCTCTGCTGCATCGGCTCCCCCTTTAACACTCAGACTATTAACAACCTCTTCAATGCCATTTTTTATCTTGTCCATAGGTAGAAACTCACCTATCTTCCCGGTAGATGTTACTGCAACATGTTCTGTTTTAATCTTTAAATTTTCTGAAAGATATTTGACAGTATCCCAGGCATCTTTTAAACCCTGTTCCCCGGTACAGGCATTGGCAACTCCACTATTAATCAATATTGTCTGTAATTTCCCACCAGAACGAACCATATTTTCTTCAGTTACCCAAAGAGGTGCTGCTTTAAACTTATTTTGAGTATAAACTGCACCTGCGCAAGCTATTTCATCTGAATAGATTAAGGCCAGATCTTTTTTAATTTGCCTTATGCCGCAATTTATTCCTGCAGCTTTAAACCCCCTGGGATAACTTATCCCCTGGTCTTTTATGACTTTAAAATATTTCTTCTCAAAACTTTTATTCATTTTTCCACCTCTTTTTTTATACCAACCCCATATTTTCTGGAAGATCGAACATTATATTCATATTCTGTATCGCCTGTCCGGAGGCCCCTTTTGTAAGATTATCGATGACTGAAATTACCTTGATTTTACCTGCTCTCTTATCAAGTGCAAATCCGATATCACAATAATTAGTTAATTGTACAAAACGTATTTCAGGAAGATTGGGTGGACTAAATATCCTGATAAATGGTGCATCCTGATAAAACCTCTTGTATAGGCTTGCAATATCAGCCTCATCATAATCATTTGTGTCAGTTAAATTCAGATAACAGGTAGATAATATCCCTCTGGTGAGAGGAAGAAGGTGTGGTGTAAAAGAAATGATTATTTCTTCTCCTTTACATGCACACTCACTATTTTTCCCTTCATCTTTATAAGTATTATATAATGAAGATAATTCCTGCTCAATCTCTGGAATATGATTATGCATAGTAGCCTTATATGCCTTAAAGCTCTCATTACACTCACTAAAATGCAACCCTAATGACAGTTTTCTGCCGGCACCACTGGTACCTGATTTGGCATCAATGATTATATTTTTTGTTTCCACAAGATTTTCAGCCAATAAGG
>CAZLMD010000024.1:0-16828 GCA_964560535.1 uncultured Atribacterota bacterium | reverse complement strand
TTTTTCGCCATATTTTTTTACGCTTTCTTTGAGCATTTCTGTTAGAGTTTTAAAATTAAACACTCTTGCCTCCACATCTTATATAATTTTAATAAAAACATACTTATTTATTCCATTATTTTTTAAAAAAGTAATAATATATTATATTATAAATTTTCTTTTTAGTCATTTTTATTTACCCCCTGCTATTAATATCAACAGATAATATCAAAAATTAATCAGTAAAATTTGACAAAGTTAAGTTTTTTGTATAGCCTATATTATAGAATATATTTCTATTTTATAGAAATAAGAGATTAAATTAACTATGAATGATAAAAGACCCAATTACCCCATAAAAGTATTAAATAAAGCATTCTTAATTCTGGACATATTCTTAAAAAATAACGCTCCAATAAGTATGACAGAAATTAGTGAAGAATTGGGTTTATATCCCAGTACTATTCATAGAATACTAGATACTTTGAAATATGGCGGGTTTGTTGAACAAGATTCATCTACCCAGAAATATCAATTAGGATTGAAGTTGGTAGAATTAGGAATGACCAGACTTAACAATATTGATCTGGTAAAGGAAGCAAAACCATTCCTAAAAGGATTATCCAAAAAATGTGATGAAACTGTCCATTTAGCAATTCTTGAAGATACTGAAGTTCTTTATTTGGCAAAAGAGGAATCTTCACAAACTATCCGAATGATCTCTTATGTTGGCAAGAGAGCACCCTTACACTGTACAGCATTAGGGAAAGTATTATTAGCTTTTCTTCCTTCAGATAAAATGGATAAAATATTAGAAAAAATTGAATTGTTCAAACTCACTGAAAACACTATAATTAATAAACAGGTTCTGATAGAAGAACTAAATAAAATTAAGCAAGAAGGATTTGCACTGGATAGAGAGGAAAATGAAAAATACGTTCGCTGTATAGCTGCTCCAGTTAAAGATTATAGTGGAAAAGTGATTGCCGCAATAAGCATTTCTGGACCTTCTTACCGAATAAATCAAAAAAATCAAAATCAATTAACAGGTGAACTTATCGATTTTTGTAAAAGAACTTCTGCTCGATTGGGATTCTAATTGGACTCTTAATATTTTTTTCTAAAATAAAATTAGGAGGAGGACTTTTAGTTGAACAATATTCTCAATAAGATTGGAGAACTAGGAATTGTACCAGTGGTTAAGGTTGATAGGGTAGAAGATTCTATTCTTTTAGGTGAGGCTCTTATTTCAGGGGAACTTCCTGTAGCGGAGATTACCTTTAGAACATCTGTTGCTGAAACTGCTATTAAAATTTTGAATGATGAGCTTCCTGAGATTTTAGTGGGAGCAGGGACTGTTCTAACTATTGAACAGGCTCAAAAAGCGATGGGGGCAGGTGCAAAATTTATCGTATCCCCCGGCTTCAATCCCAAAATCGTTGACTTCTGTTTGGAAAATGATATACCGGTAATTCCTGGAATTAATAGCCCAACCCAGATTGAAATGGCTTTAGAAAAAGGACTTAAGGTAGTAAAATTCTTTCCCGCTGAAGCATCAGGAGGACTGTCTCTTCTTAAAGCCCTCTCTGGCCCTTTTTCTGATATCAAATTTATTCCTACTGGAGGAATTGATCAAACAAATTTACTGTCCTACCTATCCCATCCTCAAGTTCTTGCCTGTGGAGGAAGTTGGATGGTTAAACCCGATTTTCTTTCTTCTGGTAATTTTGCCCGAATTACCGAAATCACTAGAGAAGCAGTTTCTCACATGTTAGGTTTCCAGCTGGCACATTTAGGTATAAATGAGGAAAGTATAGATAAAGCGATTAATTCTGCGAAAAAATTATCTGATGCTTTTTATTTTTCTACTAAAGAGGGCAACAGCTCTGTTTTTGCTGGTACTGAATTTGAAATAATGAAAAGTAAATACATGGGAGAACACGGACATATTGCTATTGCCACCAATAATATAAAAAGAGCCCTATCGTATCTTAAAAGAAAGGGTATTTCAATTTTACCCGAGACAGCTAAGGAGTCTAATGGGGAACTGAAGACTGTTTACCTGGATATGGATATATCTGGCTTTGCCGTACATCTAATTCAAAAATAATTAAACAAAGGAGAGAACATGGAAAAATATATTACCTTTGGTGAAATTATGTTAAGGTTAAAACCGCCCCAATTTGAACGCTTTTTTCAGAGCCCTATTCTCGAGGCTACCTTTGGTGGTGGAGAAGCGAACGTAGCAGTTGGGCTAGCTAGATTCGGCCTTGAAACTGCTTATGTTTCAGTCATTCCTGATAATCCTATTGGTGACGCCTGTATCAAAGAATTAAAAAAACAGGGAATAGATACCTCACTTATAGTGCAAAAAGGTGAAAGACTTGGTATTTATTTTTTAGAGGCCGGGGCAAACCAAAGACCTTCAGTAGTAGTTTATGATCGATCACACTCGGCCATTTCTGAGGCAAGAATAGGTGATATTGATTGGGATGATATCTTTAAGGGAGCTCATTGGTTCCATATTAGCGGCATTACACCGGCTATTTCTTCATTGGCAGCTGACCTATCCCTGGAGACAGTAAAAAAAGCGAAAGAAAAGGATATCACAGTTTCCTGTGATCTTAATTTTAGAAAAAATCTATGGAAATACGGAAAATCAGCCCCAGAAATAATGAGCAAATTAGTAAAATATGTGGATGTAGTTGTGGGTAATGAAGAGGATTGCCAGAAATCGTTAGGTGTAAAGATAGATATAGATGTAGAGTCAGGAGTGCTTCAGACAGAAAAATATAAGGATATAACTGAAAAAATCTTAGACCTATACCCCAATATCAAGAAGATCGCTATTACCCTCAGGGAAAGCTATTCAGCAAATTACAATGGATGGTCAGCAGTATTAGATAATCGAAAGGAATATCTTATTTCTAAAAAATATGAAATCCATAATATAGTTGATAGAGTGGGTAGTGGAGATACTTTTGCTGCTGGATTAATATATGGTTTAAACCGATTTTCTAATGATCAAGAAGCCCTTGAATTTGCAGTAGCCGCCTCATGTCTTAAACATTCCATTCCTGGTGATTTACCACTGTTAACAGTTGGAGAAGTTAATAAATTAGTATCAGGCTCAAGTTCAGGCAGAGTTCAGAGATAAGATAAAAAGGCAAAATTATTATGAAAAAAAATTATCTAAAAGAAGCATTAGCTAGCGGGAAGATAGTTTTTGGGCCATTTTTAAAGTTGACTGATCCTGCAATAGTAGAAATCATAGGTTTTGCTGGATTTAATTTTGTAATAATAGATCAAGAACATGGGCCCATTTCTATAGAGTCTTCTCAAAATATGATAAGAGCAGCTGAATCTGTAAACATTACTCCTATTATCCGAGTTGCTAAAAATGATGAATCTTTAATTTTGAGAGCATTGGATATTGGAGCACAGGGGGTAGAAATTCCACAGATTAATTGTAAAGACGATGCCCTACAAGCTGTAAATTCTGTTAAATTCTCCCCACAAGGATTCCGTGGTGTATGCAGATATGTTAGGGCGGCAAATTACTCTTCAATGGATAAATTTAAGTATTTTGAATCAGCAAACAAGGAAACCATGATTATTATTCATATTGAAGGGATTAAAGGCATCAATAATCTTGATGAAATATTATCTGTTTCTGGTATAGATATTGTTTTTATTGGACCTTATGATCTCTCTCAATCTCTAGGTATCCCAGGGAAAATAGATGATCCATTGGTAGAAGAGAAAATGCAGGAAGTAGTTTTGAAATGTAGTAAACAGAAGATTGCTGTTGGTACTTTTGCGGATGATGTTCATACTGCAAAAAAATGGACTTCTTTAGGAGTACAATATATGTCTTTTTCTGTTGATGTAGGGATATTTTATGAAGCTAGTAAGAATATTTTAAACAAATTAAAAAAATAAAAATTTTATATATGAATATAAAAAAAGATAATAATAATACCCTATTTTTTGTAAAAGAAAGGAACAATGTTAATGAAAATTGAGAACAATTTAAAAGAAATGGGGATACATATACCTATTGCTCCCAAACCGGTTGCTGAATATATTCCTGCAAAAATTGTTGGTAAATTAGTATTTTGTTCTGGACAGGGCCCTTTAAGAGATGGGAAGTTTGTTTATTTGGGTAGAGTAGGAAAGGAAGTAAGTTTAGAAGAGGGTTATGAAGCTGCGAAGGTATGTGCGATAAATTGTTTAGCAGCAATAAAAACAGTCATTGGTTCTTTAGATGAAATAGATGAAATTATTAGCCTTAGAGGTTTTGTAAATAGCAGCTTAGATTTCTACAGGCAACCAGAGGTTATTAACGGTGCTTCTGAATTAATTGTTAAAATTTTTGGAGAAAAGGGAAAACATGCCAGATGTGCTTTAGGAACTTCAGTTTTGCCGGGCAATATCCCTGTTGAACTAGAAATGGTAGTTAAGATTAAATAAAAATAAGATTTACTTGTGTTAACAATTACTTGTGATGGATAAAAAATATGAGTAATAAAATAAGAGGAAGACTAAAACAAAGTACAATGCAGAATGGTTATGTAAGGCGAACTTAGTTTTTACAATCGAAGGAGGTGGTTTTATAGACTCACAAATTAGATTGATAAGGTTGTTTCAGCAAAAAAACATAAAGGAGACAAGGTAAAATGATAAAGAAGTTTGGTATTACTTTATTTAGCATATTGTTAATAATGTCAATTGGAATAGGTGGGCTTGCTGCAGATAAAGGAGTTGTGTACTATCTTAGCCCAAATCAATTTGATGAGATGCAGACAGCTGCTTCTGATTTAGTACAAGATGCTGTAGAGAGGGCTGGTTATACTTGTAAAATAATGGTAGCAGGGAATGAGGATTCTAATTTACAGATGAATCAATTAGAAAATGCAATCACCCAGAATCCTGCTGCTATTATTATTGCTGCAGTTGATGGTAATGCAATTGTTGCTGGAGTGGAACAGGTAAAAGCTGCAGGGATTCCAATAATTGTTTTTGATAGAGTTATCGAAGGAACCAAAGTTGATTTTACTTCAGTGGCTGGATGTAAAAGAATTGGAATCATGGCTGCACATGAAATAGCAAGACTTCTCACAGAAAAATATGGAGAACCTAAGGGTAAGATCTTGGACATTATGGGAGACCCTGGAGATTCGTATACCACTTTGATCGAAGAAGGATTAAGAGAAACAATGGAAGAAGAATATCCGAACATTGTAATTGATACAAAAATAGCTTATGGTTGGGAGGCTACAACAGCAGCAAATATTGCTGATGACTATCTATTGGCTAATCCTGATACAGATCTAATCTTTCCTCACTCTGATCACATGACGGTTGCAACAGCTTCAGTTCTCCAAACAAAAGGGTTAGAAAAGAATGAAATTTTACTCGTATCAACTGCCGGTATGCCGAGTGGATTGCAATTGATTAGAGATGGATGGTCAAAAGCAACCGTAGAACAGCCTGTAAGCGCTCAAGCAGAAGGGATTGCAATGTTTTTAGATGATATTATTCAAAGGAAAAAGATTGAGTTGGGAGCTTATGAAGTATTAGGTATCCCAGCTGAGCTTATTGAGCAACCTTATGGACTTGAGTTAAGAATATCTGGTTCCATCATCAATATAGACAATGTCGATGATCCAAAATTCTGGGGAAATCAAGTCGGGCAATAGAGTTTAAAATAATTCAAAACAGGCTTGAATTAATCAAGCCTGTTTTGATAAGAATAAAAATACAATAATTTGGTAGCAAACTATTCAATATGTTTTAAGAATACTGAAAGGCATATATAGAAATGACAATAAGCAAGAGAAAAGAAATATTAAAATGGTTTTTAGATAATTTTGCATGGTTTATTTTATTGTCGATGCTTATCATATTTTCCTTTAGTGTGCCGGGGTTTGCACAATGGCCGATATATAGAAATATATTTTATCATTCTGTTTTTGTTGGAATCCTGGCAATAGCACAGGCTATTTGTATCTTAAGCAAAGAAATGGATTTATCTATTGAATCAATACTTGCACTATCTGCTGTGGTAACAGCTTATTTAGCAGGAATAGGACTAGATGCTTCGGGGCTTAACCTCAATGCCGCCACTACATTGATAATTGTACTTTTTATGGGTGCGATAATAGGATTGTTCAATAGTTATTTTATTGTAAAAATGAAAATCAGCTCTTTTATTGTTACTCTTGCCGGTTATTTAATATTTCGTGCGGTGGGACTGGTAATTACAAAAGGGCATGGTGTGGTTAATATAAGTAAAGACATTGTTGCTATAGCTAGAACTTATATAGGGCCGATGCCCTTAATGGTTATTATACTCATTTTTATGTACCTTATATTTTCTTTGTTCCTATCCAAAACTCAGTTTGGGAGATATATATACTTTGTAGGTGATAATAGAGATGCCAGCTATAATGCTGGAATCAAGGTGGACAGAGTTTTAACTATTGTATTTGTAATGAGTGGTATCTTATCTGCTCTGGCAGGATGGTTGCTTGCTGCTAGAACCAATGGTTCTTCCCCATCATTAGGCCAAGGAATATTATTTGAAACAATGGCGGCAGTTGTTATTGGAGGTGTAAGTTTACAGGGTGGAGTTGGGAAATTGAGTGGTGTTTTTGCCGGCGCTCTAATTCTGAGCAGCATATCTACAGTTATCAGTATTGTTGGTATAAATCCTTACTATATGAATATTATTAGAGGCGGAATGATTATTATTGCAGTACTTATAGATGCAATTATAAGAAAAATTCGCCCTAAGTTAATATAGAAAAATGTATTAATTAAAAGGTGTGAACGGTAATATGGATATAGAAGTGTTAGAAATTAATAAAACTACTTTTAAATATTTTGGAGAGGTGCTTGTTCCGTCGGATGAATCAATTCCTGAAGTTTTTGAGGATGACATTTTTAAATTCTACGTAACCTTCAAAGAACAAGCCAACAGCTGGCAAATTGGTTATTTAGACCAAATTGGTAAAAAAGTCGATAAACTTGAATGTCATCCCAATACTTCGGAAGTATTTGTTCCTCTTTCTGGAGATGCAGTGATACTTCTTTCTGTTAACCCCCAAGAAAATATATTTGCATTTAGACTAGACAAGCCGATTGTTCTTAGTAAGGGGATATGGCATGGGGTTATATCTTTAACTGATAGTTCAAAAATGCTTATTGTTGAAAGCGCAGATGTTTTAGATGAATATTACGACCTTGATGAGCCAATAGATGATAAGAACTTGAAATAAATTTTAGAATATTCGAAAAAACTATTAATGCATTTTTTACAGAAAGGAAATTTCTATGAGTAAAAATGACGATATTATGAGGGCGGTTGTTTGGGATGGTCCATATAGACTTTCCTTAAAGGAAGTAAAAAAACCTGTTCCTCAAAAAAAAGAAGTTTTAATCAAAACTAAAACAGTTGGTATTTGCGGTAGTGACTTAGAAGTGTATGATGGACGATTTAAACAGAGTATTCCTCCCCTTATTATTGGTCATGAAGGTGGAGGAGTGGTAGAGGATATTGGAGAAGAAGTAAGCGAAATAAATAAAGGTGACAGGGTTATTGTTGAATGTCTACTTTATTGTGGAGAATGTGAAAATTGTAAAACGGGTTCATATAATCTATGTTTTAACCATAAGGTGATCGGAATGATAGGCCATGATGGAGAATATGCTGAATATTTTGTAGCACCAGAACAAAATGTACACAAGCTTCCTGGTAATATAAGCTGGGAAGAAGCTGGCCTGATTGACACATTGGTCGGCCCTGTTGGAGGAATTGAAAAATCAAATCTTCATTTAGGTCAAAGTGTGGTGGTATATGGGCCAGGACCTGCAGGACTGTTTTTCTGCAAACTTGCTAAATTGAAAGGTGCCGGAAAGGTTTATCTTGTTGGAACACGTGATAGCAGGCTCACTTTTGGAGAAAAATATGGGGCTGATGTAACCTTAAATTCAAAAAGGGATAATGTTGAAGAGTATATTCTAAATGATACTAATGGAAGAGGTGTCGATTTAGCAATAGAAGCTGCTGGTTCACATGTAGCCTTAAATAGTGCAATAGAAGTTATAAAGAAAGGTGGAGAAATCTTAATCTATGGAGTATTTGGAGGAGGACCAGTCCCTGTTGATATACAACCAATTCAGATGAACGAACTTATCATTAAAGGTTTAAATAGCGGACCCTTTAAATATCCTGTTGCAATTGATCTTATTAGTAAAGGAATAATTGACGTTAAAAGTGTTATTTCTCATATTTTTAAAATAGATGAACTTCCTGATTTATTTTCGAGTGGTTTTATTTCCAATAGGAAGGAGAATTATATGAAAGGGGTTGTATTGTTTGACTAAACTATTATATAGATGAATTAATAAAAGTTTAGTTCTTATACTTAAATAGGAGGACTTATATGACAGAACCAATAGTTATAAGTGATATAAGATGCAATATAGGGGAAAATCCGATTTGGCATCCTTTTGAAAAAAAACTATATTGGTTAGATATACCAATAGGAACAATCTATGGATATGAGCCAAAAAGTAAAAATGTTGAAAAAGTATATGAAGGAAATCATGTGATTGGCGGGTTTACAATTCAGGAGGATGGCTCCCTACTTCTTTTTATGGAAAAAGGAGAAATAAATATATGGCAAAATGGTAAATTGAGAAACATAATAGATAACATTCCTATTCTGAAAAATACAAGATTCAATGATGTTATAGCAGATCCTGCAGGTAGAGTCTTTTGTGGCACCATGCCTGACAAAAATGGTACTGCCTATTTATTTCAACTTGATATAGATGGGGGTATTAAATTAATTTTAGATAATGTTGGCCTTTCTAATGGGATGGGATTTACCCCTGATAAGAAGCAAATGTATTTTACTGATTCTAAAAAGGGGGAGATTAGCGTATTTGATTACAACCAGAAAAATGGAGAACTAAGTAATCAGAGGGTCTTTTTAAAAATTAAAGATAAGGACCCACACGTAGAACCAGATGGGTTGACAGTTGATTCCGAAGGATATATATGGAGTGCGCAGTGGAATGGTAGTTGTGTAAAAAGATATAATCAAAAAGGCAAGGAAGTAACAAAGATTAATCTGCCTGCTGAAAGAATAACCTCATTATCCTTTGCTGGCGAAGATTTTAAAGATATATTTATAACAAGTGCATTTGGGGAGGGGAAAAATAGCCAAAAAGAGGATAATAAAGCTGGTGCCCTATTTAATTTAAAATTTGAAGTTGCTGGTTTGCCAGAACATCAATCCAGGATTTGTATCTGATAAGTTACAATATTTAAAAATCTGAAAGTAAAGATAATTAATTAAAGGAAGGGTGATGATATTGGGAAACGATACTCATCAAAATAATGACAATCAGCCTGTTTTAGCAGTAAAAAACATCAGTAAACGATTTGGGAATGTGCAAGCTTTAAAAAATGTAAGCATGGAAGTGTTTAAGGGAGATGTTGTTGGTTTGCTTGGAGATAACGGAGCTGGCAAATCTACGCTTATCAAAATAATATCAGGAAATTTTCCTGCAGATGAAGGAAGTGTATTTTTGAATGGTAAGAAAGTACATTTCAATTCACCCTCAGAATCTCAAAACGCAGGAATCGAGACAGTTTACCAAAACAGCCCTGTTTGTATTAATGCAACAGTGTGTGAAAATTTCTTTATTGGGAGAGAATTAGTTAATAATTACCTTGGTATCAAATTTATCAGGCGTAAAGAAATGCAAAAAGATACCCGTAAAGCATTAGAGAATATCGGTATTTCCATACCTAATATGAAAGCTGAAATTGGATTATTGTCGGGAGGACAAAGACAAGCAATAATTTTGGGGAGATTTTTTCATTGGGGAGGGAAAATAGCTTTGTTGGATGAACCATTTGCTGCTCTAGGAGTTGCTGAATCAAGAAAAGGTTTAAAGCTTATACGGGATGTTAGTGAAAAAGGACTCCCCATCGTTTTAATTACTCATAACATAGAATATGCATTTCAAGTAATGAATAGATTTATTATTCTAAGGCATGGGGAGGTTGTAGGTGTTGGAGAAAAAAAAGATGTAACCGTAGATGATGTTGTATCAATTATAACCGGTGCAATTGAAATTAAAGATTAATAATAAAGAATTAATGGGAGGGTTTTTAATGGAGAAAGTAAAAGTTGGAGTTATAACATTGTCATTGCCTAGAGAAAGAGTTGACTTAGCCCATAATTTTCATTTTAATGCAATTTCCTCTTTAAAGTCTAACAATATTGATGTACATTACCATGATGAGGTTACTTTTGAAGTAAGTGATTGTATAAATAGAGCCAGGGAATTAAAGGAGAAAGGTGTTTGTGCAATTTTATTACTTTTAGGAACATGGGTGGATTCACCAACAGTTGTTGATACCATCAGAGAGGTACAAATTCCATTTGCCATTTGGGCAGAAGACAATCCTGCTTCTTTTTCTTTGACTGCTGGAGGGATTGTTCATGGTTCATTAGATGAACTAGGGCTGGAACACAAATTTTTTTATGGCTCACCTGCTTCAGAAAAATTGTTAGACAAGATAGTTGTTTATATTAAAGCCTGTGCAATGATAAGTAATTTAAATAATCAAAAATTGTGTATTGTTGGTGGACGAGTGCCAGGGATGTACACAACGATGGCTGATATTATACAGATAAAAAATATTTTTGGTATTGAGATTGAGCATATGGATTCTCTCCAGGTCTATTTAGAGGCCCTTAATGCGCCTGAAAAAGAGATCAAGGAATTAAAAAACATGTATCTACCACAATTTGGAAAAATTGAGCTAGAAGAACAAACAATTGATAGATCTATAAGGCTATACTTTGCACTTAAAAAAGTACTGACTAATAAAAATTATAAAATTGCAGCAGTTAAGTGTATGGATGAAATGATTAATCATTATTCTTCTTTTTGTCTGGCAAATTCCTTACTTAATGATGAGGGGTATACTATTTCCTGTGAAGGTGATATCTATGGAGCAATAAGTATGCATGCCCTCAGGCTAGCTTCAGGAGGTGTTTCGCTCTTTGGAGACATCAACCACTTGGATTATGAAAATAAAATATTAAGAATTGTAAATTGTGGCTCCATGCCTTCTTTAATGTCTGGAAATAGAAAAGATGTGGACCTGGCTTGTCAATATGATTATTTAAGTGAAGCAGGTGGTGCAACAACAGCTTTTTCTGTAAAAGACTCCCAGGTAACTGGTGCAAGGTTATATAGAGTTAAGGGAAATTTAGGTATGGTAGCTTTTTCAGGAAATTCTATAAAACAATCAAAGGAAAAGTTAAAAGAAGCCAGGGAACGTTGGCCACAAGCATTTATTAAATTTGAGTGTGATCCAGAAAATTTAGTTCAAAATTTCCGCTCTAATCATATGCATATATGTTTCGGTGATTACCTAAATATTATTAGAGAATTTTGTAGTTTAAAGAAGATTGACTGTGCTTCTTAACAATTTAAAGGAGAAGTAAATGGCAACATTTGAGAGTTTAGGAGTAAAAAAAGTTGTAAATGCAGCAGGTAATAATTCACGTTTGGGTAGTTCTACTCTTAATCCAGAAGTTTTTAACGCAATGAATGAAGCCTCGAAAATTTATGTTAGTATGGATGAATTACAATCCCGTTGCGGAGAATATATTGCCGAAATTACTGGAGCAGAAGCGGGATTGATAACATCCGGTGCAGCTGGCGGACTTTTACTTGCAGCAGCAGCATGTGTTACCGGTACCAACAAAGCATTGATATTAGAAATGCCAAAACCAGCTGTTGGAAGAGAAATAATCATTCAAAAGGGGCACCGAACACCATATGATCAAGCTATTGTAATGTCAGGAGTTAGTTTAACAGAGGTGGGTATTCCTTATCAAACTTATGTAGAGCAGATAGAGAATGCTATAAATGAGAAAACAGTAGCAATTTTATACACATTTGGGGAGACTGTTAATAGGAGTGGAGAGGTATCCCTCAAGGATGTAGTAAAAATATCAAAAAAATTTAAGATTCCCATAATTGTTGATGGTTCATTAATAAACTACCCTTTTCACAGAATTAGAGACTGTATTATGATGGGGGTAGATTTGCTGGTAACAAGTGGAGGGAAACACATTTTTGGCCCTTCCAGTACAGGGTTTATATGTGGAAAGAAAGAAATGATAGAGGCATGCCGTTTGCAAACTTTTCCAAATTATGGAATTGGAAGAGTTATGAAAATCGGTAAAGAAGAAATTATTGGATTGATGACTGCCTTGGAGATCTATTTAAAAAGAGATTCTCAAAAAGAACATAAAGGATGGGAAGATAAAATAGATTATCTAGTATCTAAACTAAATGAACTACCATATTTAAAAGCCACAAAAACTGAATATGATGAAGTAGATCGACCAGTTCCTAGAGTCAGATTATTGGTTGATGAAAAGAGAATAAAATATAATGTGTATAAAATTGTTGCACAATTAAAGGAAAATAATCCTCCAATATGGGTTCAAGAATTCAGTTTACATGAAGGTATTATCCTATTAAATCCTGTTTGCCTTTTAGATGACGAAGAGAAGGTTATTGTAAAGGGATTTCAAAATCTCTGGAATTCATGGGGCTTAGTTTAAATTTTTAAAAATATTGAAAGTTAATTGATGAAATAATCATACAGTTTTTCACAATTAAAAGTTATTTTAAAAAGGAATAAAAATGAGTTTAACAGCGAAAAAAAATGCAATTGTAGGACAGTTCGGTGGGCCAACTTCGGTAATAAACTCCAGTCTTCAGGGTATTATTGAAGCAGGAGTAAAGTCTAAAAAGATAAAGTCTGTACTTGGAATGCGAGATGGTATCTTGGGACTGATGCAAGATAGAATTACTGATTTAGGAAAGGTAAACCCAAAGATTGTTAAGACATTGCGCTCTACACCTTCCTCAATCCTAGGTTCATGTCGATATATTTTAAAAAAAGAAGAGTTTCCCCTCATACTAAAGCAGATAGACAAATACAATATAGGTTATTTTTTTCTTATAGGGGGAAATGGTACTATGGAGATCAGTCGCTTAATAGAGCAATACTGTGAAAATAATGGTTATAAAATAAGTGTAATTGGTATACCAAAAACAGTAGATAATGATATTTGCCAAACAGACCATACTCCTGGTTTTAGCTCTGCAGCCAGGTATGTCTGTCTTTCAGTATTGCAAGGAGGAAGGCTTGCCAGAGATATGAAGAGTGTGGATAAGTATGTAGTTATGCAAACAGTAGGAAAAAATTCAGGGTGGTTAGCTGCTTCATCAGCTTTTGCTAAAAGAAAAGAAGCAGATGCACCTCACCTTATTTATATACCTGAAAGACCATTATCACGAGAAAAATTTTTATCTGATGTAAAGGATTGTATTAAAAAATATGGATGGGTTTATGTTGTATGTGGCGAAGGTATTCGTTGGATAGATGGAAGTTTTGTCGCTACACATTATTCCGAGAATAATTATGAAAAAGAATTTGGTGCAATGGGTGGTGGTAGTGCAGCTCTTAATTTGCATAAAATTATATACCAAGATACTAAGTATAGAGGTGAATTTCAGATTACAGAATCCCTACCAATGTGTGCCATGGATAGGGCAAGTAAAGTTGATATAGAAGAAGCCTATTCCTGTGGAGTTAAGGCCGTTCAATTAGCGGAAGAGGGAGTCTCAGGTGTAATGGTTTCTATTGTTCGCATCAACTCCAATCCATATAAGATAAAATTAGCCACTGTTCCTTTTGAAGAAGTAGCGCTTAAAGTCAAAACAATGGATGATAAATATATCAATTTGCAGGGCAACTTTGTTACTGAAGAATATATAAAATATTTAAAACCACTTATCGGTAAAATTCCAACATTTAGTGAAATATAATTTTAAAAGTAAAATTATACAAATGTTGAAGAAAACAAAATAATCAAAATACACTATTTTTACCAAAATTAATATGATAGAAATTTAATAGAAAATTTATAACATTTAGAATAATTTAAAATAAAAGATGAGGACTTTTTGTGGATAAATATCAATTATCAATACCAGGACCCACTGAATGCGATCCTGAAGTTTTAAATGAGTTGAATCGACCCAATATTCCACATTACGGAGATCTTTGGGTTGATTATTATTTGAATGTACTTCAAAAATTGCAAAGGGTTTACCAAACCAATAATAGTGTTTATATTATTCCATCTTCCGGATCTGGAGCTATTGATGCCACCTTTGCCAGTTTAAATGGTAAAAAAGGACTAATATTAGATAACGGTACCTTTGGAGAACGGTTAGCAGCGATTGCCTCACACTATTTAAATCAAGTTATAATTATTCATAAAGACCCTGGGGAACCCTTTGAATTAAAAGAAATAAAAGATTGTATGGAAAAAACCAAGTTTGATTTATTAGCTGTAGTGCATGGTGAAACTTCTACAGGTATGTTAAACTGTTTGGAAAATATTTCCCAACTCTGCCAGGATGAAGATATTTTATTTATTGTTGATTCTATATCAACATTAGGTGGAGTAGAGCTATCTGTTGATATGCTAGGGATCGATTTTTGCATTTCAGCGAGCCAGAAAGCACTAGGCTCAATTCCTGGTTTATCTACGATTTCTATTAGTTCAAAAGGATGGGAAAGAATGGCATCAGAAGTTGAAATACCTGGCTGGTATTTCAATTTAAGAACCTGGCAGAGGTATGAAAGAGAATGGGGAGACTGGCATCCATTTCCAATAACTTTACCTGTTCATCTTTTTTATGCCCTGAACAAGGCTTTTGATAAAATATTAGAAGAAGGATTAGAGCAGAGGTGGGCAAGGCATAAAAGGATTGCAAGCAAATTATACAGTTATTTAGAAAGTGTTGGAATATCCTTATTGGTAAAAGATAAAAACAACCTTCTTCCAACTGTAACATCAGCCATTTTGCCTGGTGAAATGACATCAGAAGATTTACAAAACTATATGAGAGAAAGATTTGGAATACTAATTGCTGGAGGGGTAGGACCATTAAGAAAGCGAGTTTTTAGAGTCGGACACATGGCTTACTCTGCTAAAGAAGATTTAATTAATAGAGTTATATCAGGAATTGATTGTTTTTTAAAAGAAAAACATTAAAATATATGAATTTATATCTATGTACCGAGTACAGAAGGAAAGTCTTTCATATTATTGCAAGTTTTAAATCGAAATGTTTTTTAATTACTAAAAATGTACATATCTCATTCCCATCAAAGAAAATTGAATAAATATAGTATAATAGCCCATTGTTTAGATTTTGATAAGGAGATAGTCTATGGTCAATTACGATGATTTAGGAGTAAAAAGAATTATTAATGCAGCAGGAACCTATACAAAATATGGTGGCTCCCTGGTTTCTTCAGAAGTAATCAAGGCAATGGAAGATGCCTCGTATTATTTTGTAGATATTAATGAATTACTTCAAAAAACTGGTGAATATATTGCCAAATGTCTCAATGTGGAATCAGCATTAATTACAGCTGGGGCAGCTGCCGGCTTAACAATATCAACGGCAGCATGTATAGCTGGTTCTAAACCAGAATATATAAAATCACTTCCCAATACAGATGGCATGAAAAATGAAATCATCATTATGTGTTGTCATCGTAATCCATACGATCGAGCAATGATAATGGCAGGTGCAAAATTTGTAGAAGTTGGTAATGCGATTGAAACACATCCGTGGGAGATCGATGTTGCTATTGGTGAAAAAACAGCCGGGGTAGTCTTTTTTGTTCAATCAGAGATGTTGGAGGCATCTCTTTCATTAGAAGAGGTTATCAAAATTGCTCATGCAAAAAATATTCGAGTAATAGTTGATGCAGCAGCCGAATTACCCCCAATAGAAAACTTAAATAAATATACCAAAATGGGCGCCGATATTGTTTTATTTAGCGGTGGTAAGGATATCCGTGGTCCTCAATCATCTGGTTTGATGATTGGGAAAAAAGATATTATTGATATTTGTCGTTTACAGGGATACCCGTATCAAGCTATAGGCAGGCCAATGAAATTAGATAAAGAAACAATAATGGGGTTTGTAAAAGCAATAGAACTATATTTAAACGAGGATCATCTTAGTAGAGAAAAACAGTGGGAAGAACAGGTTGATTATATAGTAGAAATATTAAACGATATCCCGCATATGCATGCTTTCAAAGGATATCCATCTCAGCCCTTAACACAACCTGCTACAATTCCTCGAGCTTACATTAAATTTGATGAAGAGGTATTAGGGATGACGAGTAAAGATGTTTCCCGTGAATTATATGAGGGAAATCCACGGATTGCAACTGTTATCGAAAAAAAATATTTATCTTTTAATCCGCATATGCTTGCAAAAGGAGAAGAAATTATAATAATTAATAGGTTAAAAGAAATTATAAAAAAGAAATTATAAAGAGGATTAGTCAACCATATAATATTGTAACAAATTTCTATTTTTCTATTTAAAATATATTTATATAGATAGCTATACTAATTGGCAAAGGCTATGACATACGTGGCTCTAAGCACTCCCTTCGAGATAAATAGACATATCTATGTGATAATAAATTTGCCTGTTGTTTTTAACACAAGGTTTAGAAAAATATCTATTAAACAATCCAGTTACTTCAAATACTTTGTAAACTTGCTATCAAAAAAATGCTACTATTATATTATCTATTGATTCACTAATAATTAACAATTCTTATAATTATTTATTGGAACAAGTAAACAAGTCAATATTTCTTACAAAATGTCTAAATTTCCTTAAACAATAT
>CAZLMD010000023.1:11886-18032 GCA_964560535.1 uncultured Atribacterota bacterium | reverse complement strand
TTTTTTTAGATATTGACAGAAAAATATTATGAATATATACTTACTGTTATTATAAGCTATTAGTACTAACTATTAATTGTAGTTGCTAATGATGTATTGTAGCATATTATGGGAAATTAAAGAGGGTCAAGAGATGTTTTATAGTGAAATAACGGGAGTAGGAAGCTATGTTCCTGAAAAGATTGTCAGCAATGAAGATTTAAATAGTATAGTCGATACTTCCGATCAGTGGATTACCTCCAGGACTGGAATTGCTAAACGCAGGATTTCTACCGGTGAAAGCACTACTCAAATGGCAGTAAAGGCTGCTAAAAAAGCGATTATGCATGCTGGAATAGATGTAGAGGAAATTGATCTTTTAATCCTTGCCACCATTACCCCGGATTTTTTTACCCCTTCTACTGCTAATCTTGTTCAAGGAGAGCTAAAACTTAAAGATATTACCAGTTTTGATATTTCTGCCGGTTGCACGGGATTTATTTATGGAATACAGATCGCGGATCAGTTTATAAAATCAGGAAAGACTCGTTGTGCTCTGGTAATAGGTGCAGAGGTATTATCTAAAGTGGTTGATTGGCAGGATAGGAATACTTGTGTCTTGTTTGGAGATGGCGCGGGTGCAGTTGTGTTAAAAAAAAGTGAAAGAAAAGGGATTGTAAGCACATACACTGGCTCTCGTGGTGACATGGATGGTCTATTAACCATTCCAGCAATATCTTTAAATAATCCCTTTTGTAAAAATGGAACAACTCCTGAAAGCAATTCTTATATTTATATGAATGGAAAAGAGATTTTCAAATTTGCGACTACAATTATGTTGGAGAGTATAGTAAAAGCTCTGAAGGATAATAATCTAACTATTGATGAGATTGATTATATTGTTCCACATCAAGCAAATTATCGTATTATCGACTATGTTGTTAAAAAATTAAAAGCACAGCCAGATCAATTCTATAAAAATTTAGACCATTTTGGTAATACATCTGCTGCCAGCATCCCATTAGCGCTAGACGAGATGGTAGCAAAGGGGATGGTACATAAAGGTAATCGTATTATCATGGTCGGTTTTGGTGGAGGTTTAACCTGGGGATCAATTCTGTTTAATTGGACTAAATAAGGAGAATTTTAGATGATATATACTGTAATTAACGAGCTACTAAATATAGATTACCCCATAATTCAGGGGGGTATGGCGGGAATAGCTGATGCAAACCTTGCTGCTGCTGTTTCTAATGCTGGAGGATTAGGCGTAATAGGTTCAGGTTATGCCACCAAAGATTGGGTGAAGGAAGAAATCAGAAGAACCAGATCATTAACCAAAAAACCTTTTGCTCTAAATATTATGCTTTTGAATCCTGAAGCAGAAATGATAGGGCAGGTAGCAATGAAAGAGAAAGTAGAAGTAATTATAACGGGAGCAGGTAATCCAGGAAAATATATCCCTGTCTGGAAAGATAGTGGAATAAAGGTAATTCCGGTTATTCCTTCAGCTTCTATCGCTCAAAGGGTAGCAAAAATGGGAGCAGATGCAGTTATAGCCGAAGGAGGAGAGGCGGGAGGCCATATAGGTGAGCTGAATACAATGGCTTTAATTCCTCAGGTGGTTGATGCTGTAAACATACCGGTAATTGCTGCCGGAGGAATTGGTGATGGTCGTGGGCTGGCAGCAGCTCTCATGCTTGGTGCTGTGGGGGTGCAGGTGGGGACACGCTTTTTAGTGGCACATGAATGTAGCATTGCTAGAGCATATAAAGAAAAAATCTTACAGGCTAAGGATACCAGCACAATGGTAACAGGAAGAGCAACCGGTCATCCGGTCAGGGTTATAAAGAATCAACTAGCCCGGGAATTTCAAAGACTGGAGAAGATAAACGCTTCTCCAGAGGAATATGAAAAGATAGGAAAAGGTTCACTTTATCGAGCAGCCCAGAAAGGCGACATAGAAATGGGCTCTATTATGGCGGGTCAAATTGCAGGTTTAGTGCAAAGAGAACAGAGTTGTGAAGAAATAATTAAAGAGATGTTTGTACAGGCGGAACAGGTCATTAAAGAAAAATATCTAAGTTTAAAAGAAAGTAATTTTAATAGAGGAATATAAAAATGGGGAAAACTGCTTTTTTATTTTCAGGACAGGGAGCTCAATATGTTGGTATGGGTAGAGAGCTTTTTGACAATTTCCCTTCCTGTCGGGAAATATACAGAATTGCTGGAGACGCACTAGGGATAGACATGGAAAGCCTGTGTTTTACAGATACTAAACAAGAATTAAATCAGACAGAAAAGACTCAACCAACAATTCTGACTACCAGCATTGCTGCCTGGAAAATCTTACAAGATAGAGGATTTATACCGGATATTACTGCAGGATTGAGCTTGGGTGAATATTCAGCATTAGTTTGTGCAGGAGCATTGGATTTTACAACCGCAGTGCAGTTAGTTAAAAAAAGAGGTAAATACATGCAAGAAGCTGTACCTTTGGGTAAGGGAAAAATGTTGGCAATCTTAGGTTTAGCAGATACTAAAGTGGAGAGGATATGTCTTGAAGCCAGTATAGAGGGAGTTGTGGAACCGGCAAATTATAATTATCCAGGACAGGTAGTTATTGGTGGCGAAAATAAAGCGGTTAATCTTGCAGGGGAAATAGCAAAAAAAGAAGGGGCTTTAAGAGTAATTCCACTAGAGGTTAGTGCGCCTTTTCATACCTCTATGCTTCGTCAGGCATCAGATAGGCTGGCAATAGAACTTAAAAATGTCGAAATAAGTGACATGCAAATACCTGTTATCAGCAATGTTATTGCCGATTATATTGAAAGGAAAGAACTGGTTAAGGATTTTTTAAGAAAACAGGTTATGTATCCGGTTCAATGGTCAAAATGTATGCTCAAAATGTTACAGGATGGTGTCGATACTTTTATTGAAATTGGCCCAGGTAAGGTATTGAGTGGGTTTTTAAAAAAAATCGATAAAAATATAATTATAAGTAATGTAGAAGATTTAAAATCATTAAACAATACCCTAAGAATATTGGAGAATAAGATATGTCAACAAGTTTAAAAGCTAAGTCTGCAATTGTAACTGGAGGAGGAAGAGGGATTGGGAGGGCAATAGCCCTGGGACTAGCCTGTTCAGGTGCCAATTTAATCATTAATTATAACTCAAACAAAGAGGCTGCTCTCTCTTTATCACAGGAGATAATTTCCTTTGGTGGTAATTGTGTTATTGTCCAGGGTGATATAAGTAAAGCTGATGATGCCCAAAAGATAATTAATTCTGCTATTACCAATTTTCAAAGACTCGATATTTTAGTAAATAATGCTGGAATAAACAGGGACAATCTTTTAATAAGGATGAAAGAAGAAGATTTTAACGCAGTAATTGAAACTAACCTGCTGGGAACTTTTTATTGTACAAAATATGCCAGCAAAATCATGATAAAAGCCAGATACGGCAGAATTATTAATATATCTTCAGTAGTAGGGATAGGTGGGAATATTGGTCAGTCAAATTATGCTGCCGCTAAGGCTGGAGTTATTGGTTTTACAAAGTCAGTAGCCAAAGAACTGGCTTCCAGGAATATAACTGTTAATGTTATTGCCCCGGGTTTCATAAAGACTGATATGACTGATCAGCTTTCCTGTGAACAGCAAAATAAAATATTGTCTCGAATACCAATGGAGAGATTTGGATTACCGGATGATATAGCCCATATGGTGAATTTTCTGGCTTCTGAAGAAGCTAATTATATAACCGGCCAGGTCTTTCGGATTGATGGTGGTATGGAGATATAAGGTGGTGTAGAAGATGAAACAAAGAGTGGTAATTACCGGAATGGGTGCCGTAACACCTATCGGGAATAATGTGCTCTCATTCTGGGATAATATTAAAAAAGGTGTTTGTGGTATTGACTATATCAAGTCTTTTGATACTTCCGATTTTAAAGTCAAGATTGCTGCTGAAGTAAAGGGTATTGAAAAACTCAATATATTAGAATATAAAGAGACAAAAAGAATGGACCGTTTTACTCAGATGGCTATGATAGCAGCAGATGAAGCTATAAAGGATGCAGAGTTATACCAGAGTAACTCTGCAGAAAATAATTGGGGAATTATTATCGGTACTGGAATTGGTGGTTTTTCAACTGTTGAGGCAGAAAATGAAAAAATCATTAAAAAAGGCCCAAAAAGGGTATCTCCCTTTTTTATCCCAATGACAATTTCTAACATAGCTGCAGCTAGTGTAGCAATTAAATATGGGTTAAAAGGGATATGTGAAAGTACGGTAAGTGCCTGTGCTTCTGGTGCTTCGGCAATTCATTATGCTTACCGGCTAATACAGCAAAAAATTACCCCTGTTATATTATGCGGAGGGACAGAGGCGGCTATTACTCCTCTGTCGCTGGCCGGGTTTACCTCTATGGGGGCATTATGTTCTCATAATGAACCTGAGCGAGCTTCTATACCGTTTGATGCTAAAAGAAGCGGATTTGTCATGGGTGAGGGAGCAGGAATCGTGGTAATGGAAGCTCTGGAACATGCTCAGGAAAGAGGAGCAAAAATATATGCTGAATTAATAGGCTGTGGTGTGACCTGTGATGCTTACCATATTACCGCACCTGATCCTGAAGGAAAAGGAGGCGCCCGGGCAATACAAAATGCAATAACAGAAGGCGGAATAGCTCCTTCTGATCTATCATATATTAATGCACACGGTACAAGCACTCCCTACAATGATCTATGTGAAACAAAGGCTATAAAGAGTGTTTTGGGTGACTTTGCCTATTCTGTGCCGGTTAGCTCTTCCAAATCCATGACTGCCCATATGTTAGGAGCAGCTGGTGCAGTTGAAGGAATTGTTTGTATTAAAGCAATGCAGGATGGATTTATTCCTCCGACCATCGGTTTAACAGAACCAGATCCTGAATGTAACCTGGATTATGTTCCAAATCAAGGTAGAAAAAAAGATTTACTCTATTCTCTTAGCAATTCTTTTGGCTTTGGTGGACACAATGTAAGTCTTTTATTTAAAAAATGGGAATCTTAATTAGAAGAGAGAAGGTATAAATTGTTAAGTATTAATGATATAAAGGAAATTATTCCACACCGCTACCCTTTTCTTTTGATAGATCGCATCACTGAAATGGTATCAGGAGAAAGTGCAACAGGCTATAAAAATGTTTCCGCGAATGAATATTTTTTTCAGGGACATTTTCCACAAGAAATGGTTATGCCAGGTGTATTAATTATTGAAGCACTGGCACAGGTGGGAGCAGTTGCTCTTTTATCACTGGAAGAAAATCGGGGAAAGCTGGCATATTTCGGGGGAATAAATAAAGCTGTTTTCAAAAGGAAAGTAGTGCCGGGTGACTGTTTAAGATTGGAAATAGAAATAATAAAGAAAAAAGGACTTTTTGGTCTGGGTAGAGGAACTGCTACTGTAAATGGACAAATTGCTGTTAAGGCAGAGCTTCTTTTTGCACTGGATAAAAAATAAATTAAAAAAGGATAAAAATTATAAACTATGAAAATTAATACAATGCCTGTATTGAAAATCGGTGATTTGAGTATCACTATTCCGATAATACAGGGAGGTATGGCGGTAGGAATTTCCTTATCGCGATTGGCTTCAGCTGTTGCTAATGCGGGTGGAGTAGGAGTAATTGGAACAGCAGGCATTGGGATGATGGAGCCGGATTTTGACAGCCATTACAAAAAAGCTAATCAACGTGCCTTGCGAAGAGAGATTAAAGAAGCTAGAAAAATAGCTAACCGGCATGGAATTATTGGTGTAAATATAATGGTTGCTCTTTCTGATTTTGATGAAATGCTAAACATAGCTATAGAAGAAGTAGTAGACATGGTATTCATGGGTGCAGGATTGCCTTTAAAAGGGATGGAAAAGCTGATTCCCGACTATCCTGGCGAAAAAAAACCAAAAGTAGTGCCTATTGTTTCCTCTGCCAGGGCAGCAAAGTTAATTTTTTCACACTGGCAAAAAAATTACCACTATATACCAGATGCAGTAGTATTGGAAGGCCCACTGGCAGGCGGTCACTTAGGTTTTAAAAGAGAACAACTTGATAATCCAGATTTCGAGTTGGAAAAGATATTACCTGAAACCATCACTGTTTTAAAACCATTTGAAGAAAT
>CAZLMD010000023.1:1675-11786 GCA_964560535.1 uncultured Atribacterota bacterium | reverse complement strand
ATTGTTTGACATTAAAGTTGGTAAATGTTAATATCTTATCGAAAAATATCTTTAATTTAGTCCCGAGAGACTAGAAAGGTAAAAATGGCGTTGAATATCTTTGCTAACTTTATTAATATAGATAAGAATAATATGGAAGAATATTTTAGAGAATCTTCCCCATTTTCGGGGAAGATTTTTTTATATGTAAATACATTAACTTATAAATATAAACAGAAGGAGGCTAGAATCTAAAACAATGATTATTGATAAACTTTATGAAGAATCCTTGATAAGTCCGGTATGTGTAGGTCTGGATTTCAGATACCATCTATTGCCAGAATATTTAATACAATCCTCAGCAAGTCTGGAAGAAAAAATATTTACTTATAACCGCAGTATAGTTGATGCAACTAAAGATATCGTTGCCTGTTATAAATTACAGATCGCCTGTTATGAAGCACTCGGGATTGAGGGACTAAAAGCTTATAGCCATACGGTAAAATTTATAAGAGAAAACAGCAAAATAGTTATTGGTGATGTCAAAAGGGGTGATATAGACATTACTGCAGAATTTTATGCTAAAGCTCACTATTCAGGTGATTTTGAGGTAGATTTTGTAACCATGAGTCCTTATTTAGGAGAAGATAGTATTAGTCCATATTATAAATATTTAAAAACAGGTGAAAAAGGCATTTTTGTACTTATACACACATCAAATAACAGTTCACGCGACTTTCAAGAATTGATAGTAGAAGACAGTCCTCTTTATATGAAAGTTGCTGAAAAGATTAATGAATGGGGGAAGCCTTTTGTCAACTCAAATGGTCTCAGCCTTATTGGCGGGGTTGCAGGCCTCACTTTTCCAGGAGATATGAAAAAAATATGGGAAGCATGCCCTAATTCCTTTTTCCTGATTCCGGGTTATGGTATGCAGGGCGGTAAGTCGATAGACCTTACTCCACTTCTAAATGGCAAGAAACGATTTGTTATTAATTCATCAAGAGACATCATCGGTGCGCATAAAGGGGTTAGAGAAGGAAAAGATTTCGCTGAATGTGCCAGGGATAAGGTTCTATTGATGAAAGAAGATATATTGAGATGGCAGAGATAATTTTTAACCGGCAAATTGAAGCAAAAATTTATCATATGAAAATTGCGGGAAATTATGAGGGGTCAATGGGGCAATTTTATATGTTAAGAGGATGGGGCTCTCTTCATCCAGTTCTAGGCAGGCCCTTCAGTATTTTTGACCTTAATAAAGAATCAATCAGTTTTGTCTATGAAGTGGTTGGAGAAGGCACCCATTTATTAAGCAGGTTAAGAGAAAGTGATGAAATAAAACTCTTTGGTCCATATGGGAGGGGATTTCCTCAAGCTAAAGGTAGAGTAGCTTTGATAGGTGGAGGAATAGGATTGGCACCACTCTACTTTACAGCTAAAAATTTAATTACTGATAATCTGGCAGAGTTAGTCCATATCTACTTAGGCTTTAAGGAGAACGCATTTTTAATAGATTATTTTAAAAAAGTGTCCCACAGGTTAATTGTTGATGTGGGGGGATATATTTCTCAAAAAGTAGATATTAACGATTATGATTATATTTTTGCCTGCGGTCCAGAAGAGATGATGAGAGTAATTGTTCAACAAAAGAAATCAGACAATGTCCAAATATTTATCTCTTTAGAAAGAAGGATGGGGTGTGGATTAGGTGCCTGTCTTTCCTGTACCTGTGAAACTGGTAATGGAAACAGGTTAACCTGTAAAGATGGCCCTGTATTTTCAGGAGAGGATATTTTGTTTGAATAATTTACTTCAAGTTAAATTTGGGAATATAGATTTTAAAAATCCAGTAATCACTGCTTCCGGAACCTTTGGTATCGACTTTATGCGGCACTTTGACCTATCTCAATTAGGAGGAGTTTGCAGTAAGGGTCTTACTCTGTATCCTCGGGCAGGGAATAAGGGTGTCAGAATTTGGGAAACTGCTTCTGGAATAATGAATAGTGTCGGTTTAGAGAATAAGGGAATTGGCTTGTTTAATAAACTAGACCTGCCTTGCTTAAAAGAGATAAAGGATGAAGGGGTAAGAATTATTGCCAATGTAAGCGGCTCTACAATTGAAGAGTATATCGAAACAGTCGCCCTTCTCTATAAAGAAGAGGTGGATATGGTTGAACTAAATATCTCATGCCCCAATGTAAAAGAAGGCGGAATGCATTTTGGTATGACTTCCAGTACTGCCAGGATATTAACCAGACAGGTAAGAAATGTTACTAAACTGCCCTTAGTAATCAAATTATCACCAAATGCTGATGATATTGTTAAGATCGCACAGGCCTGTGAAGATGAAGGTGCTGATGGATTATCATTAATCAATACCTTTAAGGCACTTGCGATTGATATAAATCAAAGAAAACCTATATTCAATAATGTTTATGCCGGCCTCTCAGGCCCTGCGATAAAACCGATAGCATTACGTATGGTTCATGAAGTATGTCGGGGGGTGAATATACCGGTTATGGGAATGGGTGGTATTTGCAATGGACGAGATGCATTGGAGTTTATTATGGCTGGAGCGACTTGTGTTCAAATTGGTACCGCGAACTTTATAAACCCCCGATCATGTTTACAGGTTATTACAGAAATAGAATGTTTTTTAAAAGCCCAGGGAATAAAATCTCTGGATGAAATTAGAGGTATTATAAAATTATAAAAATTAAGGAATAAGGAGTATTGTAATATGGAAAATTTATTATTAAAAGATTGTGAAACATTAAATTTTAAAGAAAAAGAAGTTTTAGAAATATTGGAAAAGACAGGGGCGATATTAAACGGGCATTTTTTACTCACCTCAGGAACCCATAGTGATGGCTATATACAATGTGCCAGATTATTGCAATATCCTTCTTATGCCGAGAAAGTTTTAAAATTGATTGCTGAAAAAATTAAACATCTTGACATAGAAATAGTAGTAGGGCCTGCCTTAGGGGGTATAATTGTTGCTTACGAACTGGGCAGACAATTAAATAAAAAAGCTATGTTTGCAGAACGCAAAGATGGAATAATGCAGTTTAGAAGAGGTTTTGTGATAAAACCTGGTGAGAAAGTGCTGATAACAGAGGATGTTGTTACTGCCGGTACATCAACTATGGAAGTGAAAAAATTGGTAGAGGAAAGGGGAGCAGAGGTAATTGGAGTAGCCTGTATTGTTGACAGGAGAAGCCCGGAATATAGCCGTCTGGATCTGCCTCTCTATAGTGCCTTAAAGATGAATATTAATACATATGCACCTGATAAGTGTCCTTTGTGTAAGGAGGGAAAAACTCTGGAGAATCCTGGAAGTCGTTTTATCTAAATCAAATTATTTAATTGACATTTTTTACTAATATAAACACTTTAAGTATAATATAATAATAACTTGTTAGCCTAAAATGATGTTGTATCTATTTTCAAACTGTTAAATATATATAATTGTCTTTTTGCTAACTTATATTATGAAAAAGACAAATATTTTTTATACAAATAATTATTCAGACAATATCCATAATTATTGAGGGAGTTTGTTGTAAAAAATGTATTTACAGCCTTTTACTTTTAAATCTATCTATATAATGCTATAATATATGACAATAATTAAAGAAAGATTCCCAAAGGGAGGTTGTTATGAACAATTATATTCCTACTAGAGAAGATGCTTTGCAATTGCTAAAGGAATATAATCCAGATGATAGCCTTATCAAACATGCTCTGGCTGTAGAAGGGGTAATGCGTTATATGGCTAGAAAAAATGGAGATGATGAGGATATGTGGGGAATAGTTGGATTAGTGCATGATCTTGATTATTATAAATTCCCAGACCAGCATTGCCAGAAGAGTAAAGAGATATTAGAAGAAAAAGGCTGGCCAGAAGAATATATTCGTGCAGTAATTAGCCATGGGTGGGGGATTTGTTCAGATGTAAAGCCAGAGACCGCTCTAGAAAAAACCCTATATGCTATAGATGAATTAACTGGTTTGGTAGCAACTACAGCCCTGGTCAGGCCCTCTAAAAGTGTAATGGATGTTCAAGTAAAATCAGTTAAAAAGAAATGGAAGGATAAGCGTTTTGCTGCCGGAGTAAACCGTGAAATTATTGAAAAAGGTGCAGAGATGCTCGGAGCAGACCTCTCACAATTAATCGATGATACAATTAAAGGAATGCAGGAAGTAGCAGAAGAGATTGGACTAAAGGGATCTAGTTAAGGATTATATCTGAACCAATAGCGAGGTAATAATTAATAGATATGGTTGAACATAAAAATGAACATTTTGAAGGATTTTCTGCCGAAACAGTCTTTTTTCTGAAAAATTTGAAAGAGAATAATAATCGCGAGTGGTTTTTAGCGCGAAAAAAAGATTATAACAAAAAGGTTTTGCAACCTGCACGTATTTTTGTATCAGAAATGGGAGAAATGTTGCAAAAAATATCACCCGGCGTTCAGGCTGACCCAAGGGTTAATCGTTCTATTTGCCGTCTTTACCGCGATACCCGTTATCCTGAGGTTCAAGAACCTTACCGAACATATCTTGGTATTTGGTTCTGGCAGGGCATCAGGAAGGAAAAAGATTCTCCGGGATATTATTTTGAACTAAAACCAGAACACCTCTATTTGGCTGCAGGTATTGAAACTTTTTCCCGCAAAGCACTGCATCTATTTCGTAAAGCAGTTGCTGATCAAGAAGCTGGATCGAAATTATTAGAAATAGTAGAAAGAATCAAAGAAAACCAGTCATATAACACGAATGAATCTTATTATAAGAATATCCCTGAGGGATATCAGATAGATAATGATAGTCTGAAAGATATTATTCGCTTCAATGGTTTGCTAATCAGCACAGAGATGACTCTTCCTACTGAACTATATAATAAAAATCTTATAAAACTGGTTTACAATATCTACAAAGACTGGTCCCCACTCTATAACTGGCTAACCCAATACGTTTATTATAATAAATAATAAAAAGATGTTTAATTAAAACCTTTTAGATTATTAGTTCAATTATTTCATTATGAGTGAATCCAAATACAATTTTAAATCAGATGTGATGTTATCCAAGATCGGCTTACATCACAAAATACCTATTATTCGCTTTACTGATTTATCAAGATATAGGGATATTCTTCATTTCATTACTACCAGACATGGGGGTTATAGTCAAAAGCCTTTTAATTCTTTCAATTTAGCTTCACATGTGGGAGATAGAGAAGAGCATGTTTTTAAAAACCGTGACCTTTTGGCTAATTCTCTAAACATAACTTCCAGGAACTTTTTTTATACACATCAAGAGCATGGTGACAAAGTTTTTTTAATCAACAATAGGAATATAGAAAATAAGAATAATGAGCTGGCCAGTATTGTACCTACCAGTGACGCAATAATAACCGCTGATAAAGGTATATGCCTTTTAATTTTTGTGGCTGATTGTGTACCTGTATTGCTTTTTGACTGTAGAAAAAAAGTTATCGGTGCTGTTCATGCTGGGTGGAAGGGGACAGCAAGTCAGATCAGTCATAAAACAATACACTTGATGCAATCATATTATGGCTGTAAGCCTCATGATATAAAATGTGCGATTGGACCCTCTATTGGTCCATGCTGTTATCAGGTAGGCAAAGAAGTAATAGATAGGGTAAAAAGATCTTTTTCTGAGAAAGAACAGTTAGCCCTTTCAGACCCTGATGGAGACAAGTCTTTCTTCAATTTATGGTATGCTAATAAAATGCAACTATTGAATTGCGGTATACCAGAGGAAAATATTGAAATGGCAAATCTATGCACTTTCTGTTATTCTGATCTCTTTTTTTCCAGCAGAAAAGAAGACAAACATACCGGTCGTTTTGCTGCCGGAATTATGCTAAAGTAATAAAAATTGGTGTAAATATCTAAAAATGTTTATACCAAACCAATGAAGATATTTAAGATATATCTCTGCTATTCCTAAAATTCTGAAGTTAAAAATATATCTTCAAATCTGTGTCCAAAAAACCAACATTCTTCCTCTATTAGATTTACTTACTGCAGTGTGGCAGCTCTGTTTTCAGCTGAATGATAGAATCAGTTAATATATAGATATATATACTCTGTTTAAGATACTTTCATTCAAGAGGAGGTTGAATGAGCTGATTAATCTTTTGTAGATATTAGCTGTGGAACAATTGACAGTCTATTCATGGGGAAAATATGTATCCCTGCTATCTCCTTAGTTGCTAAAAGATTTTTAACCAATTCCTTTGCAATAATCAATCCTTCTTCAATACCAGAATTTTCCATCCTGTTTTTTATATTATCAGGTATAGAAATATGTCCCAGGTTTTTCTCAATATAATCAATCATCTTTCTACTCCTTAAAGGCATTATGCCGATAATCTTAGGGATAGAAATATGCTCGGTGAGTTTAAGAAAGTTCTCTAAAACTTCTATGCTGAAAACAGGCTGGGTTTGAATAAAATCAGCACCTGCTGATACTTTTTCTTCTAATTTTGCTAATTCTTTTTTTGATTCCGGACTTGCTGCTACACCTGTTAAAAAATCTGTCCTATAGTCGGAGGACTTATGACTGGAAAATATTCCTTGATTTAATTCCTGAATAATCTTAATCAAGCCAATAGAATCAGTATCAAAAACAGCGGTAGCCTCAGTGTGATCACCCATTCTGGGATGGTCTCCGGTAAGAGCAAGTATATTCTTTACACCAAGGGCATGAGCACCCAATAATTCAGCCTTTAAGGCCAGTAAATTCCTATCTCTACAGGTAATATGAAAGATAGTTTCTAAATTTGTCTGTTCCTGAATAATGTGCGATAGGGCAATAGGACTCATCCTTAAGCTGGCTAAAGGGCAGTCAGTTATATTGATAGCATCAGTCTGACTCAGGTATTTTTTAATATTATTCATTAGGTGGCTGATATTCATATTTAAGGGCGGATCTACTTCAACTGTGAAAACAAATTTGTTCTTTTCTAATTTTTCTTTTAATCTCATTCTGGACAATTTTATTCTTCCTTATTAGAGTTTTAAGTATTTAGATGCTATTTAAATAAATTAGGTAGTTGTGTATTGCACAAGTATGGATTAGAGTTTATTATCAAAATCAAAATATAGCATATCGTTCCTTCTAATCCATATATTAGAAATTATTTTTAATTTATCGGGGATTTTTATCAATAATTTGGTTAAACATTAAAAAGATTAGCATCTAGAAACATGAATGTCAATTAATTTATCTGTTATAAGTTTTAAAAGAGCCAGATTTATGGTACTATTCACTAATAACAAAGCCTATTTTTAATTAAACCAGATAAATTGCACAAAAGCATAGAAAGAGAGTAGGCATGACGGGAGACAACTTATGGTAGATTTTCAAAACATATCTGAGGCATTACAAAAAGGTGATGCAAACAAAGTAGCAGAGCTTATTAGCTCAGCTTTAGCAGAAGGATTATCACCTAAAAATATCCTGGATAACGGTTTAATAGAGGGCATGAATATTATTGGAATAAAATTTAAAAAGAATGAAATATATGTTCCAGAGGTGTTATTGGCAGCCCGTGCTATGTATGCGGGAATGGATGTTTTAAAACCAAAGCTAGTAGAGACCGGTGTTAAGAATATAGGCAGAGTGATAATAGGTACTATAGAAGGGGATTTGCATGATATAGGGAAAAATTTAGTAAAAATGATGTTAGAAGGAGCCGGGTTTGAAGTAATAGACCTGGGTGTAAATGTTTCCGCAGATAAATTCATATCGGCAGTAAAAGAGTATAATCCTGATATACTTGGAATGTCAGCCCTTCTAACAACAACAATGTTAAATATGGCAGAAGTAATAAAGGCACTTCAATCAGCCAATTTACGCGATAAAGTAAAGGTAATGATTGGTGGTGCCCCTATAACAAAAGAATATGCAGAACAAATTGGTGCTGATGGCTGTTCCCCTGATGCTGCTACTGCGGTAGAAGATGCCAAAAAATTTTTATCTTTAAAATAATCCTGACCGGAGTACCAAGATATTTTTAAAAAGGAGATTTGATTGTGTTGATAATCGGTGAAAAAATAAATTCTACCAGTGAGAGAGTTAAAAAAATGGTAGAAATTAAAGACAAGGTTTCCATTCAGGAATTGGCCAGGAAGCAGGTAGGGGAAGGAGCCGAGGTCTTAGATGTAAATTCATCTGTAGCTAATGGCAATCGCGAAGAGAATATAGAATGGCTGGTCAGGACTGTACAGGAAGTAGTGACTGTCCCTTTATGTATCGATAGCCCCAATGCCCGAGAAATTGAGAGAGGCCTGGGGGCATATAATTGGACCTATGGCAAAGCATTGATTAATTCTATTACTGGAGAAAAGGAAAAAATAGAGAAGCTACTGC
The DNA here is from genome assembly GCA_964560535.1 of uncultured Atribacterota bacterium. Taxonomy (GTDB): domain Bacteria; phylum Atribacterota; class Phoenicimicrobiia; order Phoenicimicrobiales; family Stramentimicrobiaceae; genus Stramentimicrobium. The sequence continues at coordinate 3,395 of CAZLMD010000023.1, read as the reverse complement.
CTGTAATAAAAAAATTTAAATGTGCTGTAGTTGCATTAGTTATGGATGAACGGGGTATCCCTGAAAACGCTAAAACGCGTATTGAAATAGCCAAAAGATTAATAGAATTATTGACAGATTCCGGTACGCCTTTGACAGATATCTATGTAGACCCGCTTATTATGCCAATTGGTACCAATGATGAAAACGGGTTAATAGCCTTAGATACCATACGAGGTGTAAAAGAATCTTATCCTGAGGTGAAGACGGTTTTGGGTTTGAGCAATATTTCCTACGGTTTGCCGGAAAGAAAGCTGCTCAACCAGGTCTTTATGATCTTAGCTATGTCATATGGCATTGATGCTGCTATAGCAGATCCTACTGATAAAAGATTGATGGCAATGGTTAAAGCCGCCTCAACTCTGTTGGGCAAGGATAGTTATTGTATTGAATATATTAAGGCATACAGGGAAGGAAAATTAACCTTAAAATAATAGCCACCAGATATTTAGAAAGTTTCAAGTAAAGACTGTTTTTTAATATTCTAATAATAATGGTTTATTAAAACCTGTACTCCTTATTACTAATCATTCCCCTTAAGTCTATTGTCCATTTAAGATAGGATTATTCCATCAGCTTCTATCTATAAAGGTATTTTTAAATTATCCTTTATAGATTATTGCCGTATCATCCATAAAGGTAATTTTTGTTAAATCAAAATGGTTTGACAATTGATTTTATTAAAGATAGTATTTACTATAAAATACTTGTAGATATTTATAAAAAAAGGAATGAGGATATCCATGGGCAAAATAAAAAAAACATATCAAGAAATCAATGAAAAAATAGCTAGAAAAGAAGCAGTAGTAATGACTGCAGAAGAAGTAATTGCTTTAAAAGAAGAGAAAGGTATCGAAGAAGCCACTAAAATGGTGGATGTAGTTACCACAGGTACTTTTGGTCCCATGTGTTCCTCAGGAGCGTTTATTAATGTGGGACATAGTGACCCACTTATTAGAATGCAAAAAGTATGGCTAAATGATGTAATGGCATATGCTGGATTGGCTGCTGTCGATATGTATGTAGGGGCCACACAGGCATCTGAAGCGGATAGATTCGATTATGGCGGGGCACATGTTATTGAAGATTTTATAAATGGGAAAGAGATAAAATTAAAGGCACTTTCTGGTGGAACCGATTGTTATCCTGCTCGTGAAGTGGAAGCTGTTATTTCGAAAGATACTGTCAATCAGGCTTTCATGTTCAATCCCAGGAATGCATACCAGAATTACAATGTGGCTATAAATCAATCAGCTAAAAAAATATATACATATATGGGTATACTTCTTCCAGATATAGGAAATGCAGCTTACAGCACCAGCGGTCAGCTAAGCCCACTATTGAATGACCCTGACCTTAGAACAATAGGTATTGGGACCCGTATTTTTATTGGTGGTACAGAGGGGTATATCGTATGGGAAGGCACTCAGTTCAACCCCAAATCTATTCCCATTTCAGATAAGGGTACAGTAGTCCAGCAGGGGGCTGCTCTGGCTCTAATTGGAGATTTAAAGAAGATGAAGCCAGAATTTATTCAAGCTGCTTATTTTACGGGATATGGTGTTTCTCTATATGTGGGTATCGGTATCCCTATTCCCATACTGGATGAAGATATGATGAGATCGGTAAGTATAAAAGATAATGAAATATATACTGAGATACTGGATTATAGCTGTACAAG
>CAZLMD010000023.1:0-1575 GCA_964560535.1 uncultured Atribacterota bacterium | reverse complement strand
AGGTAAGACTTTAGGAGGGGTAATGATTAAGAAAAAAGCAATTTTACGTTTCGATTCTCTTACTGTAGAAAAGCCAGTAACCTATTATTTAATAAAAAAATATAACCTCTGGATTAATATATTACAGGCAAAATTTGAACCTTCTTTGGGGGGAAAGTTAGTAATTGAGTTAAGAGGTGATAAAAAAAAGCTGGATGAAGGGTTTGCATATTTAAAAGAACAGAATATAAAGGTTGATTTTTTAGAAGAGGAGATCTCCTGGAATAAGTTAAAATGCAACCATTGTGGTGCTTGTGTATCTATTTGCCCGGTAGGTGCTCTAAAAATGAATAAAGATACTTATAATTTAGAATTTGATTATCAGGATTGTGTGGTATGCGGGTACTGTACCGAAGCATGTCCGGTACAGGCAATTGATATAATTTTTTAATAAAAATCCATTTGTACCGAAAAATAATTATGGAAAATAAAAACTTTTCTTATCAGTCCGATTTTGATCCTGAACATTGTATCCGTTCTTACCGTGAAATAATTAAGAGTCCTGACCTTTTATCTTTTCAGGTAAAGGAAAAAGAGAGCGATTTGCTAATACAGGCTCCTATATTACTTAAGGAGGAAGCTCTTTCCTCCTTAAGATTTTATCGAGGAATATTAGTAAATTATATAAAGGAATACCCCATATTCAAAACTACTCTCGACCCCTACCCTTATGATCATAAAGCACATTCTTTAATAAGAGATATGATAGAAGAGACAGCGCTCTGTCAGGTAGGCCCTATGGCATCTGTGGCTGGTTGTATTGCTCAGTATATCGCACAGGATTTACTTACTAAAACAGATGAAGTAATAATTGAAAATGGAGGTGATCTTTATGTCAAAAGCCCTTCATTGAGAAGAGTTATTATCTATGCCGGCTCCTCTCCTCTCAGCAATAAGCTGTACCTTAAAATAGGCTCACATGAAAGAGGTGTGGGGGTTTGCACTTCTTCAGGAACGGTAGGCCCTTCCTTCAGCAGAGGAAAAGCGGATGCAGTTACTGTAATATCTTGCTCTGCTGTTCTGGCAGATGCAGCTGCTACTGCCATTGGAAATATTGTAAAAACAAAAGAGGACATCGAGAAAGGACTAAAATTGGCTGAGAGAATTGGCAGGCTTTCAGGTGTAGTCATCATCAAAGATGATAGGATAGGGATGTGGGGTGAAATAGACTACGGATTTGTTTAAAAACACAAAACCAGAATATCACTCAACCGTACGCTTCTCTCTCCACTATTACAAGAATTGTAACTATGAAGTAATCTTATTCAGTTATGCTCGCAGGATTGAGAGAAATAAGGTCTTTGGTTTTAAACACCATGCAACATGTGTAGTTAGTAGTTAGGATAAGTGTATCAGAAGAAACGCTTCTATAACAGCTGTAACGGCTATGACAGGGGGAGGAGAAGATGTTTTTACCTACTACCAGGGAAGAAATGAAAAAATTGAGCTGGGATAATCTGGATATAATTCTGGTAACAGGAGATACCTACATTGATAGTTCTTTTATAGGAGCAGCCCTTATAGGGAAACTTCTTC
>CAZLMD010000022.1:0-18653 GCA_964560535.1 uncultured Atribacterota bacterium | reverse complement strand
TCGATGAGCCTGGCGCTTATAGGTTGCCCTTTTTTATTTATCTTTTTTAAAGTTTTAAATATAAAAATTGTGTAAATTGGATTTTAAAGATGCCATAAGGAGGAAAATGTATCTATTGAGAAAACATAACAAATACTTAACGACAAAGACTAAAAATATTACAAAAGGAGTGTTTAAAAAATAATGTTGAAGAAAAATAATTTGAATAGATATTTTATTGTAATCATTACTATATTTGCTTTATTATCATTTTTATCTTTAGTAGGCTGGGCGAACGAGGCAGGTGATGGCGGTAATTATGGGCTTTGGTCTTTGGTGCCGCCAATTTTAGCCATTATACTTTGTATTATTTTAAAAGAGGCGCTTGTTTCTTTACTTATAGCCGTCTTAGTTGGTACCACAATTCTAAATAATGGCAATTTATGGACCGGTTTGGAGAAAACGGCAAATATATTGGTTGAACAGGTAGCTGATTCCTGGAATGCAAGCATCATTCTGTTCTTCTTCTTAGTAGGTGGTCTAATGGGTATGATATTCTTTTCAGGCGGAGGGCAGGCATTTTTAGGGTCAATCAGTAAGAAAGCGAACAATTCCAGGATGGCACAGATCTTTGCCTGGCTCGGTGGTGTTGTAATCTTTATTGATGATTATGCTAATTCAGCATTTGTTGGGAATTTATTCCGTCCATTGTCAGATAAATATAATGTTTCAAGAGAAAAATTAGCTTATATTGTAGATTCTACTGCAGCACCAGTTTCTTCAATATTTTTAATCTCAACATGGATAGGCTATCAGGTTGGATTGATAGGAGAATCACTCCCTGAAGGGTTTGATGTTTCACCTTATTTTTTATGGTTAAACAGCATTCCTTATAATTTCTATTCTATTTTTGCTATTGCTATGGTTGGTATTATTGCTTATACTGGAAGGGATTTTGGGCCTATGCTAAAAGCAGAATATCGTGCCCGAACTACCCAGGAACTATGGGCGAAAGATGCCAGACCCTTGGCAGGTACATCAGATTTAAAAGTAGCTGATAATGCTTCCTCCAAATCAATTAATCTCTGGATACCTATTATATTATTGATAGTCCTTTCCTTCTATTTTATGTGGACTAGTGGTGGAGGTAGTTCAGCAGAGTCTTTTTCACAAGCAATTTCAGATGCTGATTCTATGTTTTCTATTTTCCTGGCAACTCTCATTGCCTTTTTTATAGCGATAATAATGTATTTAGTACAAAGAATTGCTACAGTGGCAGAGATAATGGATTCATTTCTTAATGGTGCCAGAATGATGGTCTATGCTACTCTAATCCTGGTATCTGCCTGGGCAATTAAAGCTGTATGTGACGAGTTGGGGACAGCACCTTATATAGTAAATTCTCTGGAAGGTATTTTGTCACCAATGATTTTGCCTATCCTGACTTTTCTTGTTTCTGCTTTTATTGCTTTATGTACCGGTACTTCATGGGGAACAATGGGTATTGTTGTTCCAATCGTTATCCCGCTTGGAATTAGCGTAGGTGCTCCACTGCCAATCGTTATTTCAAGTGTATTAACAGGTGCAGTAATGGGTGACCATTGTAGTCCAATTTCAGATACCACAGTCATGTCTTCAACTTTTGCTGGATCAGACCATATAGATCATGTGAGAACCCAATTCCCATACGCACTTACTGTTACATTAATTACTGTAATTTGCTATTTGCTAGCTGGATTGGGAATTCCGGTGATTATCGTTTTACCTGCCGGGGTGGCACTGCTCTACATTCTTATACTTATTTTCTCTTCTATATCAGCAAAGCAAATGGGTATAACCTTTCCTTTGGAAAAATAGAGTTAAAAGAAATAAGTTATATTAGAAAAGTAATTGTAAATAATTATCCAGGCAATCTATCATATTAATTGTTAAAACGAAAGATAGGATGGATTGCCTTTTATTTATTCAAAATAATCTAGAATTTTGGAATATGTAATCTTAAAAAGAAAATTGATTTATTGTCTCGTACATAATAAAATTAAGAATAAATATTTAAGGAGTGATTCTTTTGATAAAACAAAATATAATTATTATGGGTGCTGCTGGTAGAGATTTTCATAATTTTAATGTATTTTTTAGAAATAATGAAAATTTTAAAGTGGTTGCTTTTACCGCTACTCAGATTCCGGATATTTCCGGCCGAAAATATCCGGTTGAATTAAGTGGTTCGCTTTATCCTGATGGGATTCCAATATTTCCGGAAGAAGAGTTGCCGGAGTTAATGGAAAGATTCCAGGTTAATCAGGTTGTTTTAGCTTATAGTGATTTACCCCATCAATATGTGATGGATAGAGCTTCACTTGTTTTATCAATGGGTGCTGATTTTAGATTAATGGGTCCTCACAATACCATGCTAAATGCTAAAGTCCCTTTGATTTCAATCTGTGCTACACGAACCGGTAGTGGCAAGAGCCAGACTACTCGCAAGGTTACCAGTATATTAAAGGAAATGGGTAAAAAAGTGGTTGTAATAAGACACCCAATGCCTTATGGAGATCTGAGAGAACAAATCTGGCAACGCTTTGAAACCTATGAAGACCTGGATAGGTATAATTGCACTATAGAAGAGAGAGAAGAATATGAGCCCCATATCGACTCAGGCAATATAGTCTATGCCGGGGTTGATTATGGTGAAATATTAAAGAGGGCTGAACAAGAGGCTGAAATAATTTTATGGGATGGTGGTAATAACGATATACCTTTCTATAAACCAGATCTGCACATTGTGGTAGCCGATCCACACCGAGCCGGGCATGAAATGACCTATTATCCGGGTCAGGTAAATATGAGGATGGCAGATGTTGTAGTAATAAACAAGATAGATACTGCAACTCCCGAAAATATTGCCTTATTAAGAAGCAATATATACAATCTTGCTCCAAAGGCAGTATTGATTGAGGCTGCATCTCCAATTAAAGTAGAGAAAGCGGAAATGATCAGAGGTAAAAGAGTGATGGTAGTGGAAGATGGCCCAACTTTGACACATGGGGGTATGAAGTTTGGGGCAGGAATGGTGGCTGCACAAAAATATGGTGCTAGAGAAATTATAGATCCCAGACCGTTTGCTGGAGGCAGTATAAAAAACACATATGAGAGTTACCCTCTTATCGGAAAGGTATTACCAGCAATGGGTTATGGAAAAGAACAGACCAAAGAATTGGAAAATACCATCAATAAAAGCGACGCAGAAATGGTTATCATCGGTACCCCTATCGACCTGAGTAGAGTAATGAGTATAGATAAAGCTTATGTCAGAGTAACATATGAATTGCAGGAGATTGGAAGTCCTGATTTAAAAGAAGTTCTCCTAAAAAATTTCTCTTAAAATAATGCATAACGATGTGCCACTAACAAAAAATACTTAAAAGGAGATTTTAAATGCTTAAAGAACCGTTATTAATATCATTTAACTATGAACCGGCCAAAGTAGAGAGAGGTTATACTGATAGAGTTCTTTATCTTAATCTGTCTAATAGAGAAATAAAAATTAAGGAAGTTCCTCCAAGGATTAAAGAAGTTTTAATTGGTGGCAGAGGGTATGGCTTGTGGTATTTATGGCAGGCAACTAAAGCAGACACAAAATGGAATGATCCCGATAATGAACTGGTGTTTTGTACAGGACCGCTTTGTGGGGTTACTCAGTATTCAGGTTGTGGCAAGAGCCATGTAGTCAGTATATCCCCGGAAACCGGTAGTGCCAATGATAATAATGCTGGTGGCTATTTCGCACCATATTTAAAATTTTCAGGTTGGGATGCATTGGAAATACAGGGAAAATCTGAACAGGATTGCATTATCTTTATTGATGGAAATAAAGGAGAAATAAATGTTCAAGCATATAACGGAAAAGAGAAAAATTCATACATACTGGTAGAAGAATTAACAGAATATTTTGCTAATGATGAAAAGGATAAATCCAATATCAGTATTGTTTCTGCTGGAGAAGGAGCTGAAAACTCATTACTGGGGATTTTAAATTTTAGCTGGTATGATCGTAAGCGCGGAAAAGTACGGTATAAACAGGCCGCACGTGGAGGTCCTGGGACCGTTTTAAGAGATAAAAAAATAGTAGCAATCGTAGTTAAATACAGAGGTATGGGGGGTGCCAGTAATAATCCTGCTAAACCAGAATTATTAAAAAAAGCCGGTCAACGTATAACACAGGAAATTCTTTCTCTAGACCATATCCAAAATGGAATGAGAGAAACCGGAACTGTTAATCTTCTTGACCATATGAATATTCATAACTGTCTTCCAGTACATAATTTTCAATTCGGTAGTCATAAAGAGGCAACTGCTATCTATAATCAGGTTTGGAAAAAACGGATTACACAAAATCAAATTGGGGATTCCTGCTGGATCGGTTGTAATTTACGCTGTTCCAAAGCAGTTGATGGTTTTGTCCTTAAAACAGGTCCTTTGCGTGGTGAAAAAGTAATTGTAGATGGACCCGAATATGAAACCGCAGCAGGTTTTGGCGGTAATTGTGGCTGTTTTGATCCTGAAACTGTTCTGGAGGCTAATTTCTATTGTGACCACTATGGTGTTGATACTATCGGGGTAAGTACTACCATTGCTTTTTTAATGGAATGTTATGAAAGAGGGATTCTTAACCAGATAAACACTGGCGGTTTAGACTTGAGATTTGGCAATGGAGAGGCTTTGTTGGAATTGATCCATCAAATGGCTCGAGGAGAAGGTTTTGGAAAAATTGCCGGACAAGGGGTACGTCATTGTAAAGAATATCTTATAGAACATTTTAACGGTGATTATAAATTTTTAAATGATATTGGTATGGAGTGTAAGGGTATGGAGTTTTCCGAATATGTTACCAAGGAATCACTTGCTCAACAGGGAGGGTATGGTATAGCCAATAAAGGCCCACAGCATGACGAATCATGGCTTATCTTTATGGATCAGGTTAATAAACAGATCCCCACTTTCGAAGATAAAGCTGAGGCTCTATACTACTTTCCGTTATTCAGAACATGGTTTTCATTGGTAGGGGTTTGTAAGTTACCCTGGAACGATATTGAACCGGCTGATAATAAACAAAAATACTCAGGTATTACTGCAGCAAAAATACCAGAACATGTAGAAAACTATCGCTGGTTATTTGAAGGAGTAACAGGGAAAAAGATATCTGACCAGGATATTATTGGACAGTCTGAAGCAGTACATAATTTTCAGAGATTATTTAATTTAAGAATGGGCTTTGGAACTAGAAAGTATGATGCCATTCCCTATCGGGCTATGGGTCCCGTAACAAAAGAAGAATACCAATCCCGTGCTGATCTATATGATGAGCAATTACAGGAAGATGCTAAGCATACAGTTGAAGGAAAAAATATTCAGGAAAAAATAACACTATTAAGAGAATATAGAGAAAACCAGTATCAATTATTGTGTGATGCTGTGTATAAAAGAAAAGGTTGGGATAAAAATGGTGTACCTACCTTAGAAACGGTTAATAGGTTAAAAATAGATTTTTCAGAAATACTGACTGTGTTAAATAATTATCACAAAAAAACAATAAAATAAATAGTAAGAATTGTATTTAAAAAATAGAATATTTTAAACTGATAGGCAGATAAAATAGCAAAGGCAAGCAGTTTCTACTGTACTTCCTTTGCTATTTTATCTGCTTTTTTAACGGTAAGCTTACAGAAATCGTCACTTCTTAAATGAATTGCCTCCTGAACAATAATATTTTTTCCACTTTTAAAAAAATATTAAACCAGATGAATCCCAGAAGAGTTGACAAAAGATAATATTATTAGTATCATGATAATGATAATCATTATCAATAATGTCAATCTGTATTGTAATTTAAATAAAATAATATATCAGGTTACAAAGAATACTAGAGATTATTATATAAAATTGAAGGAGGTGAACAATATGCCAGGTGGAGATAGAACAGGTCCTTTAGGATATGGTCCAATGTCTGGCAGGAGTGCTGGCTATTGCGCCGGTTATGCCGCTCCCGGTTATGTTAACTCCTGGGGAGGCCAGTTTGGAGTTGGATTTGGCCGAGCAAGGGGTAGAAGACTTGGCGGTGGAAGAGGTTTTCGAAGAGCTGTTTATTCGGGTTATCCAGCATATGCACCTATGCCCCACGTTCATCCATTTTATGGATGCGCTTATCCTTATCAGGGAACAATGGACTCTAAGCAAGAAATAGAATTACTTCAAGCAGAGGCAGAAGATATTAAAATAGAATTAGATGCTGTTAATAAACGAATAACTGAATTAAAAAAAGAGAATAAAGACTAGATAGGCATTTATAAGAATCACCAGCTAAATAATAAATAAACGTTGTTTGCTGGTGATTCTTGTATGAAGAAACATTTTTTACGATTCTACACAATTATTTTTAAAAATTGTAAATATAATAATTAATATGCTCCAGACCTCCCTGATGTGACGAGAAATATATTAATAAAAAGCTATGTAGAAAATTAATAATATATATAAATTCAATATAAGTATCTTAGATAATGGTGAAAACAAAAGTAATTTCTGTAATTTATTTAGATTTTGTGGTATAATTGCAAGGACGATAATAAAAAAATTCCATACCTTAGTATACTCAATATGATATTATCTGTATCATTTGGTTTCAGAGGGCAAAGATCCTCAAACAATCTAATGCTACCTGGTTTTTATTATGAGAAAATAAAAGATCAAAGTCCCCTCCATATATAAAAAAAGAGATACAGCCCATGCTATGTACATTTGCTTAAATCTCATCATTTCTTTTGAATACATTTGGATAGATAAGCATAAGGTTTATTTATCAAATAACAAGATAACCATACTATAAATCTTTATAATTCAATGAATAAATAAAAATAAATAACAGTTATTTACAATAAATTAAAATAATAAAATAGCAAGTAAGGAAGAATTTATGTCTGATACAAATGGTGAAATAATATCTGAAAATGGACCAGAAAGTTTAAAAAATGAAAAAGTTCAAGTTAATCAAGTTATTGATGAAAAATTGAAGGCAAATATGACTAATATCAAACATAAGATATTGGTGTTATCTAACAAAGGGGGAGTTGGCAAAAGCTCGGTTGCTGCTAATCTATCCTGTTATCTTTCTGAAAAAGGTTATAGAGTTGGCTTGTTAGATGCCGATCTACATGGCCCATCTGTAGCCAAGATGTTAGGATTTGAAGGAGAAAAGTTAACCGGTAGTAATGGGCAGATTAACCCATTCAAAGTTAGTGAAAATTTAATAGCAGTTTCTATGGCTTCTTTAATTGAATCATCAGATACACCGTTGGTATGGAGAGGGCCCTTAAAAGGAGTAGCTATCAAACAGTTATTGGCAGAAGTTAATTGGGGCAAACTCGATTTTTTAATCATTGATTCTCCCCCTGGAACAGGAGACGAGCCATTATCAATATGCCAGCTTATACCCGAGATGGACGGGGCGGTCATTGTTACTACACCACAAGAGGTTGCCTTAATAGATTCCAGAAAATCCATTACTTTTTTGAGAGATATTAATATTCCTATTTTAGGGATAATTGAGAATATGAGTGGTTTTCGGTGTCCTCATTGTGACAATAAGATTGATCTTTTTATGTCTGGTGGTGGAGAAAAAGCAGCTAAAGATTTCCAAATACCGTTTTTAGGATCTATACCCTTTGATGTGGAAATAGTAAGTGCAGGAGATCAAGGGAAGCCATTTATTTGCAATGACAAAAATAGGGGTGAAACAAGACAGGCTTTTGAAAAAATAGCACAGCTAATTGTTAATAAGATTAATCAAGAAGTGTAAGTTTAAAAAAATGTTAAACTTAAATTGGATAAAATGGTAATCCAAAAATTCTGATTTTTAAAAAGCCGGGAAAGCACCCATCCTAATAAATATTATACCTAAAGACACTCTTAAGATGAAAAGTATATCATTATACTTTATGTGAAACGGGTGATTATCCATTATAAAATAAAGGAATGTTTATTTTGTAATACAAATAAATATTTATACATGTTATTAACACAATAATACTAAAATATTAACGGAAGCAGAAGTACGAAAGGTTTAAGAGGAACACCCTCCTTTTGTCACAATCCAATTGTTATAAATTTAGAGATGAAGGTAAGCCAATGCAAAGCAAATTAGATTGTATACCATGTTTTTATAAACAAACATTAAGAGCAGCAAGATTATCTGGGAATAGTGCTGAAATACAGAGAGAAGTCCTTAACCAATTATCTGAGTTAATACCCGAAATGCCTTTGGACGTTCCCCCGGCAGAAATAGGAAGAACAGTGTTTGCAATGCTTAGCAAAGTCACTGGCAAGAAGGACCCTTATAAAGAAATTAAGGAAGAAAGCAACAAGATAGCATTAAAAGTATACCCTGAGATGAAACAAAAAGTGATGGAATCTGAAAATCAGCTTCTAACTGCTTTACAACTTGCAATTATCGGAAATTCAATTGGTTTTGGCCTAAAAGAATTTGAGGATATTACCGATAAGATTGATAGGATAATAGATAATAATTTTTATATACAATCTGATAATTTTAAGGAACATTTTAATTATCTTTCATTTTATGAGAGCCTGTCAGAAGTTCAATCTATACTTTATCTGGCTGATAGTGCCGGAGAGGTAGTATTCGACCTAGTATTTATTGAACAACTTGTTACCAATTACCATAAAAATGTGATCTATGTTGTAAAAGGAAAACCTGTACTCATTGATGCTCTAGTAGATGATGCTATTTATTGTGGAATTAATAGGATTGCCAATATCATATCATGTGGTGCTGATTGCCCGGGTGTGGTTTTAGAGTATTGTTCTCCAGAATTTATTCGTCTTTTTAATGATGCAGAGATGATTATAAGTAAAGGCCAGGGTAATTATGGAGCATTGTCTGGTGAAACGAACCCGTTATTTTTTTTATTAATAGCCAAATGTCCAATAATCGCCAAAGATATTGGTTGCAATATTGGTGATTTTGTATTAAAAAATAATTCTAAAGAACATGAATTACCGATAGAAATAGAAGTTAGTGAAAACAAATAATATAACTCAAAGCCCAATAGCTAATGACAAATTATCTAAGCTGATTCTTACAAAGGCTAATGGAGCAACTTATGTATTATTAATTGAGGTTAATAGTTTCCAACATCTGTGTGTGGGGAAATTAGGATGGGTTAATTTTGAAAAAGGCTATTATATCTACATAGGTTCTTCAAAAAAATCAATTAAAAAACGGCTCCTTCGGCATATAAGCACATATAAAAAGAAATTCTGGCATATTGACTACCTTCTTAGTATTCCCCATGATGTAAAAGTTGTTAATATTTTTATTAATAAAATGGACTGTGAATGTAAAACTCTCCAGGAGTTATTAAAGGAGGGAGGTGCTGGCACTGTAGTACGAGATAGCTTCGGTTCTTCTGATTGTAATTGTCGATCACATTTATTAAGATTGGATAATTCTCATTTACATTTATTCTACCAATTGATGTTAAAAATGAACTTTTATTCCTTACTATAATTGAAAAGGAATAACTAAAATAGTCTATTAAACATAAGCCGCTATTCTTAGAAAAAAGTAATCCCACCCACACTTTTTAACTTTTAAGACTACATTAATTATGTATATTATTATTACCCCTTTCATATTGACAATATATAAATATTTGTTAAAATATAGTTGAGAATGATTATCAATTACAATAGGAGTTCGAGTTGACTTACTCAATCTACGAAGAGCAATTTAAGGATTATTTAAAAAAGAATAATTTAAAATTTACCAAAGAAAGAGAAGATGTTCTAAAAGCAATTGATGTTCAACAAAATCATTTTCATGTGGAAGACATCTATAAACAGATAAGAAGACAAAAATCCAATGTTTCTCTGGCTACAATCTACAGATCTATTCCGCTGTTAATTGGAAGTGGTCTGATTATTGAAACCCTTTATGGTGGAGAAAAGATAGTATATGAAAAGATTTATAATAAGCCCCATCATCATCATATGGTCTGTACAGATTGTGGCAAGATCATTGAATTTACCTGTCAAAATTTAGAAAAAATACAAAATAATATCTGTAAAGAACATTTTTTTTTATCAACAGAATATCATTTAGAGATAAAAGGCCAATGCCAGACATGTCAAAAAAAATTAAAAAAGAACAATATGTAATAGAATATCAATAAATACAGTCAGGAGCTTTAATATTAATGATAACAAATTTAACTGAAGTTAAACCAGGAAATGAAGTTAAAGTGGTACGGATTAGAGGTGGATTAGGTATAAGACAGAGATTGAGCTGCCTTGGTATACATCCGGGTGATTTAATGAAAGTAAAAGGCAGCGGTATCATGCAAGGCCCTATTCTGGTGAGTATTCACGGAAATAAGATAGCACTAGGAAGAGGAGTTGCCTCTAATGTTTTGGTGGAGGTTAGCCCATGAGAATTGCGCTATTGGGTCAACCAAATTGTGGAAAGAGTACTATTTTTAATTCCGTTGCAGGTTATAAAGCAATCACTTCAAATTTCCCCGGAAAAACAGTAACTTATACCGTTAGTAATATGACTTTTCAAGGGGTAACCAGCGAGATAGTAGATTTACCCGGAACATATTCCCTTACATCCTTTGACTCAGCTGAGCTTGAAACACGTAAATATTTGCTCAGGGAAAAGATCGATGTGGTAATAAACGTTATAGATGCATCATTGTTAGGAAGAGGGTTAGAGCTCACATTGCAATTGCTGGAGCTGAACTTACCGACAGTGATTTGTTTAAACATGATCGATGAGGCTGAGGGAAAAGGTATTATTATCGATGGTGAAAAATTGTCTGATATTTTAGGAGTGCCAGTGGTTAAGACCGTAGCACTTAAGGGTGATGGTTTAGATGAATTATTTAAAACAGTTTTGGAGGTAGGTTCAAATCCGACGCCCGTTAAATCCCTGACTTTCAGCAAAGACGTAGAACAGGTAATTGAAAAACTGATGGAAGAACTAAAAGAAGGTAATTTTAGTAAAGAATTTAATGTACCAATGCGTTTACTAGCGATAAAGCTTCTGGAAAATGATCAATATTTTATTGATGAAATAAAGAGTATCGATACAAAATTCATAAAAAATATAAAAAAAGGTCAGAGCAAGCTAGAAGAATGTCGAGCACGTTCTTCAGATGTGGTTATTTCTTCTGAACGTCATCATCTTTCAATGGATATATACGAATCGGTAGTCACTATTACCAAACCTAGAGTAAAAATAAAAAGTTATCTTGACAATGTATTTATGCATCCTATTCTTGGCTATGTTTCTCTAATTGCCATTCTGTACCTATTCTTTAATTTTGTATTCTACTTAGGAAATATGATTGAAGAACCAATGTTAGATTTCTTTTACCAATTTATTCCTGTTATTGAAGAGAGGCTGGGGCAAAATCCCCTGTTGTTTAATATAGTTAGTGGCATTATTCAAGGTATTGCCGGAGGAATTGCTATTGTTCTACCTTATCTCTTCCCTTTTTTATTAGGTCTAGCTTTCCTAGAAGATGTAGGGTATTTACCACGAGTTGCCTTTTTAATGGATGCTTTTTTACATCGTATTGGATTACATGGTAAAGCTATTATCCCCCTAATACTAGGCTATGGCTGTACGGTACCAGCGATAATGGCAACCCGTATTTTAGAATCTGAACGAGATCGCTTTATAGCAAGCATTTTGACTACTATGATACCCTGTGCTGCTAGAATTACCATCATCTTTGGTCTGGTGGCTTTTTATCTTGGCCCCAAAGCCGCACTATTTGTATATGTATTGAATATAATTATAGTTGCTATTTCGGGAAAAATTCTTTCCCGTATGATGCCAGAAATAACTCCAGGCATGATTATGGAGATACCCTCTTACCACATTCCCTCTATCAAAGTATTACTTGCTAAAGTATGGCTTAGAATGAAAGAATTTATTGTAGTAGCCTGGCCCTTGTTGATAGTTGGCAGCATAGCCTTAAGCTTATTGCAATACTGGCAATTAGAATCTTTTATCAACAAGTTGATATCTCCTGTTACACTTTTGCTGGGATTACCTGTAGCAGTAGGTGTAACACTTATTTTTGGAGTTTTAAGAAAAGAATTATCTATGATTATGCTGGTCCAAGCATTAGGTGTTACTAATATTAGCCTGGTTATGAGTGCAGCTCAAATTATGACTTTTACCATCTTTGTACTTTTTTACATTCCCTGTGCAGCAACCATAGCAGTATTGATTAAAGAGATTGGTGGAAAAAAGACCCTATTTGCAACTATCTTTACATTCTTAATTGCAATTTTATTGGCTACCGCAACACGTTTTGTTTATAATATTTTACCCTGACTGGTATGATAAGTTAGCTATACTCTTTTTGACAATATGTCATTATGATATTTTGTTAAAAAGAGTATATTATTTTTCGTGGTCAGAATCAGAATCATCCTCTATAACTGTCTCTTCAACCGATTTTTCAAGTGGACTTGCAACCTTGTTTTTCTTAAAGTGTGATAAAATATTGAATAAAAAACTGGTTATCAAGCCGGCAATAAAAGCTAATATCAAAATAAGGGCTAAAGAACTTTCTGCTCGCCAGAAGAGGAAACTTACTGTAATGGGAACAGCATTTTGTAAGGCAAAAATAACTGCTAAAACAGCTATTAAAGCAGCTATAAATAGGAATATTTGCATAATATCTCCTCTTATTTTATCTATGAAATTTACGAAAATAAAAATAATTAATTAAAAATAACAAATATTCTCATAAATATTAAAACTAAAGCACAACAGGCTTTACTTGGATAAAAAAACAGTTTGAGTGGGATAGGCAAGTCTTATAGAACGTTTTTCAAGTTCCTCTTTCAATCTAAAATTTATCTCCTGCTGTATATTCATATATTGATTGTACTCTCTGCTATTTACATAGTATACTACTTCGAAATTAAGGCCAGAGTTTGCAAAAGAAGAAAAGTGTGCCCTATCTAATGTAGCACCACTTATTTGCTGGAAAATAGTTTTAATTATATCGGGAATCTCCTTTAATTGCTCTAAAGAGGTTTGATGTATTAACACAAAACTAAAAGAAATCCTTCTTTTTTTCATACGTTTAAAATTACGTAGACGAGAATTAACCAGATTAGTATTAGAAAAGATAATTTGTTCCCCACCTAGCCCTCTTATACGAGTAGTTTTTATCCCTATATGTTCGATTGTTCCTGAAAAATCGTCTATGTTTAAAAAATCACCAATTTCAAAAGGACGATCAAAGAAGATAATAAAATAACTGAATAAATCACCTAAAATATTTTGGGAAGCCAGTGCAATGGCAATACCTCCAATACCTAAACCTGCCAGAAGTGCAGATATCTGTACTCCCAGATTATCCAAAAATACAATAAATGCTATTGACCATAAAACAATTTTTATAAAGGTTTCTATTCCCCTTAAAGCAGTTATCCGGGCACTGTCTTTTTCTTTTTTAATCCAATAATTCTCCAAAAAATAAGAAAAAATAGAAATAGTAAATTTTACTATATAAAATATAAATAGAGCGATGATGATAATATTGAAGTATCTTTCTATGACAATTGGAATTTTTAATTGATAAAAACTAAAATAAAAAGCGGCAAAATAAAGGAGGTTCATAAAAGGTTTTACTCTTTCCTTAAATGCATCAATAAAACCGTCATCGATAGTAGTAGCCTTTTTGCTAGCTATAGTTGTTAAAATTTTTAATAAAAAATTTTTTAAAACCATTATAGTTACAAGGGCAACTATAAAGATTAGTAATGCAATAAAATAATCAATTATTCTATTTTGTAAATAAACCTGTTGAAAAAAACTACTAACCATGGTTTCTCCTCAATAAAAATTTCCTATGAGTATTATCAATGCTGAGAAATAATCAAAAATGCTTTCAAAAAGTAAAACATATTTTGATAATTCAAAAGCTATGGATAAATCTGGTCGAATAGCAGATCAGCAATATCTTGTTCCAGGTTTTTAAGTATCTTGTATTCTTCCAGAGCCATACCCCTTTCTCCCAGCGTCAGGTAAGTCACGCCCAGACCATAATGAGCATAAATGTAATCTGGTTGAAGACGAATTGTTTCTAGAAAGGATTTTTTTGCTTTTTCATAATCTTTTAATTTGCAATATACCCAGCCCAGGGCATAATAAGAATCAACATCATCTGTATTTTTTTCGACTGCCTTAAGGAATGTATCAACCGCTTTTAAATATTCTTCTTTTTCAGTATATGCCCATCCTAAATTATAATAAACATCTGGATAATTCGGATTTAGAGAAATAACTTTTTTATATGCGTCTATGGTTTTATCAAATTCCCTATTTTGATTATAAAACCAGCCCAGATAATAATAAGCATCAATAAAACTCTTGTTTTGTTGAACAACTTTTTCCAATGATTCAATAGCTTTATTATAGTTTTCCATTCTTTTATAAATCATTCCGATTTGATAATAAATCTGGTCAGCCTGTTTGGGGAGATAATGGGCAGCTCTTTCTAAGGCATCAAGGGCATCTTCGTCTTGTTCCAAAGTCTGATATATTTCTCCTAATTCATAAAAAGCTTCCCCATAATCTGGTTTTATTTTTAAAGTCTGATTTAAAGCATGTATAGCTTCTTCCTCAATACCTAATTGTTTGTAACCAACACCTAATCCATAAAAAGATAAGAAATCACCAGGGTTAAGCCTTAGAGCTTGCTGAAAAGAGTCAATGGCAGGAACGGGTCTCTCTAATTTCAAAAAAGTTAATCCCAGACCATAGTGTGCCTCTGAAAATTCGGGGTTCAGTCGGATTGTTTCTCTAAAATTTTCAAGTGCATCATTATAGTCTCCTAAATCAAGATCAACTATACCCAAATTATAGTATGCCGATAAATATTCTGACTTGAGGTTAATAGCATTCTGATAGTATATTCTGGCTTTTTCTAATTGGCCAGTTAAACGGTATATATTACCAATCTGAAAATGGGCCTCAGCATATTTAGGATTGGTGTCCAGTATTGTTCGGAAAACTTGCAATGCTTTTATATACTCCTGTTCAACTTCCAGAAGATGAACTCCTTCAAAGTAGGTCTCTTCAGTGGATTTTTCTTGTGTCAAGGAAAATATGGATTGGGAAAATATTAATAATACAGCTAAAATGAAGATTGGTACCAAATAGTTTAATTTCTTTTTAATATATTTTATCATTTCTACCCCTAGTTACCTGATCAGTTTTTAATTGATAATTCATAATCAACATAATTTGAGAGATATTGTTAAGAATTATGAGAATATCAAGAGAGTTATAAATAAAATACATTATTTTATTTATCATTGACTTAAGTCATCAGCCTAAGCTTCTAATCTATTAGTATTTGTATTATTTAATTATAATATATTATGGCATATATGGTATATAGTACAACATTATTATAATATTACCATAATCTATTATATTATATAATATTTTATTTCTTTACTTTTAGAAGTAATCCTGATAAAGGGATTTTTAACTATTTAACAATAACAAGAGAGAAAGGGTGTATTGTCATATTTTCAATGCCATATTTAAATATAATTTTTATTATTAATATTAACCAGTTAGCCAGTATACACAACATGTAGTCTGTTTTTTAATAAAATTTTGTAAGTATTGTAAAAAATCTAAGATTATCTTTAATCATTTTGCATGGTTATTTATTATTGACAAATAGGAATTAATACTATATTGTAATGATTAAGAATTATTCTTAACTAAAAATTATTTAGCAATAAAAAATAAATACCTACATTTTCGACAATAAAAGGAGGCAACTGAGCCCTGGAACAAATAGAATCTTTTTGTAGAGAAAAACTAAAACAATGTGGATTTAGAATTACTCCACAACGAATTAGTATTTTTTGCTGTCTGATAGAATCAAAAGATCATCCTTCTGCAGAAATGGTATATCACAGATTAAAAAAGAAATTCCCTAATATATCATTTGACACTGTTAACCGAACTTTGCTTTGCTTGTTAGAAAAAGGACTGATTAGATTGGTGGAAAGCGGAAATGGTCCCAGGCGTTTTGACGCTGATTTAAAGAGACATTACCACTTTCGTTGTTGTGGTTGTAAAAAAATTATTGATTTCGATTGTTTGGAGTACGATAATGTTTTAATTCCAGAAGATATTCATAAAAAGTTTAAAGTTTTCAGACAGGAAATTGTATTAGAAGGCTTGTGTTCAGACTGTGTTTCAAAGAAAGCTTTTAAAAAAATTGCGCATAATAGTGTTAGCTCACTTACATAGTAAAAAATTCAATAATTTATCGAAAACTATTAAAATTTATTATAAATAAATAATAATAAGGAGGTTCCAAGATGGGAACAAAAGGAAGAGAAATTGTAGGAATGGATGTTAATGAATTAATAAAAGAATTAAACAAGGCATTGGCTGACGAATGGTTAGCATATTATCAGTATTGGATTGGTGCAAAAGTTGCCAAAGGAAAAATGAGAAATGCAGTAGTGGAAGAGTTAGAAGAACATGCTTCAGAAGAACTGGAACATGCCGGAATGCTGGTTGAACGTATTTTACAATTAGGAGGTACACCACTTCTAAGTCCCCAGGATTGGTATAAAGAGACAAATTGTACATATGAGATACCAAACGATCCCAAAGTACAGGTATTACTTGAACAAAATATAAGGGGTGAACAGTGTGCTATAGATGTGTACCATAGATTAGCCAATATGACTAAAGATGTTGATCCAATCACTTACAATATGGTTTTAGAAATTTTAGAAGATGAAGTTGAACATGAAGAAGATTTAGAAGCTTTGTTAGAAGATATAGAAATGAAATAAAGTATTTGACAGCAGTACTGTAAGGTACTTTAGGAGAAAGAAAAATAAGGAGAGGTAAATATGGCTCAACAATACGAGATTTATAAATGTGAGATATGTGGAAACATAGTAGAAGTTTTACATGGTGGCAAGGGAGTTTTAGTCTGTTGCAATGAACCAATGATACTTATGGAAGAACAGACTGCAGAACAAGTTTATGAAAAGCATGTTCCTGTAGTCGAGAAGACAGAGAATGGAATTAAAGTCAAGGTTGGCTCAGTACCACACCCCATGGAAGAAAAACATTATATTGAATGGATACAGGTGATTACAGATAAGGGTTCATGTAAGAAATTTTTGAAACCTGGTGATGAACCGGAAGTTGAATTTGTTGATATAGATGGTCTTCAGAAAGTTAGAGAATATTGTAATATTCACCATTTATGGAAATATGAAGTATAAATATGAAACAATTGAAGAGGATGGGAATGGATCATCCTCTTCAATTGTTTATAAGTAAAAGATTTAACCTTTTTGAAGAAAAGGAATATAGATGAATGTTTTTAAAATAAGAAGAAGTTTTAAGCTACAAGCTTTTGCAATTTATATTAAATTGATACTTATTTTGATAATTCCATTGCTATCTTCCAACACCGTTTTTGCTACTTCTTTTAAAGATAGTGATATTTTAATCTATTCTGATTTAAACTATTGCTATCAGGATAATGATATGTTGGAATCTTTAGAATGTTCTTCTGATAAAAAAAGCCATATGCTTGATATATATCAACCCCGGGACTGTTACTCCTGCCCTGTGATCATATACATTCACGGAGGTTCCTGGACTCTGGGCGATAAGGGGGGGTTGAGTAGCAAAGCAAAAGCATTCACTTCTCAAAATTATATTTATGTGAGTATTAATTACCGTCTATCACCCGACTACCAATTTCCTGCTAATGCCCGAGATGTTGCCAGGGCTTTTTCCTGGGTTAAAAACAATATTTCTGATTATGGGGGTAATCCAGAACAAATATATCTTTTGGGTCATTCAGCCGGAGGACATCTATCTGCTGTTATAGCATTGGATGACAGCTATCTGGCAGAGTTTGGATTAATCCCATCCGATATTTCAGGAATCATTGGGTTGGACAGTGCAGCCTATTACTTACCATCATTGTTTGCTGCCGAACCAGAAAATCAATACTTACTTTCCTGGGCATTTGGAGAAAATTATGAGGATTTAGAGAAAGCCTCTCCTATAAACTATATCAAAGAAGAGGTATCTATACCGCCTTTTTTATTATTGGTTGCAGGCGGCCGCAATGTCTCTGTAACGGTTAATAATTCTTTTTACCAAAAGTTAAAAAATAACGGCTATAATGTAACTCTGGAAAACTTTAAAGAAAAAGACCATGTTACTATTGATACTGATCTGGGAGAAGATGATGACCCGGTTTTTCCTGTTATACTGAATTGGTTGGAAGAGAATTAAAATAAGTATAATAATAAATTTGATTCTCACTTATATTTAACATTTACTTTAATGCTAAATATATAAATATATTAAGATTTCTTCTAATAATTTTAAATATGTTCATATTATTATAATAGAAATAGATAAAGCGCAAGGCGAACCAAAACTGCCACTATAACTGTTGCCAGTAAAGTTGGTAAAATACCCTGCCTCTGCATCTCATTAGCTAACAGTCCTGGTATTATATAACCAATACTCTGTATTTCTATGCCTGTAATAG
>CAZLMD010000021.1:0-20468 GCA_964560535.1 uncultured Atribacterota bacterium | reverse complement strand
GCAAACCCCTGAAAATCATCCTCTCCAAAAGGGTCTTCCAAAAATATAATGGGATATGCATTTGTCAATTCTTCTAGATATTTAATGTACTCACTTTTAGACAGTTGTTTTTTGTTTATTTTAAAATACTCCGAAGTGCTCGAGCAAAGTTCTTCTCCAACAATATCTATTCCTATTTCTATTTTTCCCTCAAAACCAAAAAAGGAAATACTATCCATCATATAATCTAGAGCTTCTTCATTACTTTTTAACGGAGGTGCCAGGGCTCCACCTATAACTGAGGGTATTGGACCATATTTTTTTCTAATATTCTCATTGAGTTTACTAAAACAAGCGGTAAGAGCTTCTATTGAATCCATTATAGATTTAAAACCAGAAAACACGTATATATAGTCTTCAAAATCTAAACCAGAAGGAGAATATTTACTTCCCGCAATTACAGTTGCTGAGCTTTTTGGTATTTTATCTGCTTGTAAACCTCCTAAATATCGAAATAATGGTAAACCAGATACGTCTGCACCTGCCCTGGCAACGGCTAGAGAAACTGCCAAAATTGCATTAGCTCCAAGGTTTGATTTGTTTTCAGTTCCGTCAAGTTCTAACATTATCCTATCTATTTTTCTTTGCTGACAAACATCATAACCTTTTAGTGCTTTCGAAATTATATTATTAATATTATTAACAGCTTTTTTCATGCCTTTTCCATCAAATCTTAACCCTTGATCATATAGATAAAAAGCCTCGTGTTTACCCCTCGAAGTCCCAATTGGCACTGAAGCTATACCCTTATGCTTACCTTCTGTTTCGACTGTTGCTTGAACAGTAGGAACGCCAGGAGCACATATTATTTCCATCCCAGTGATTGATTTTATAGCGCTAGACAAAATTATACCTCCACTAAATCATTTTTATTAAATATTTCTATTAATTTTGCTTATTAGTTAATCATTGTTATCTTTAAAATCCAGTGTATCTATTCTTATATATTTGATTACCTTGAAATGTTGTTCTTTCAAAATATAACATTATTCTATTCTTTAATATATTATTCTTATTGTATTAATATATTAAATTTTTGATATTTCAACTATATTTTAACAGCTAAGCTAATAGTATTATCATAATTCGTATTAATTAGTTGGATTGTCTATTTTAGTTATATCGATAGAAACATTTTGCTAACTATTGAAGCCCCGATTCGTATAAAAATCTAGGTAGTCTGTGTAACAATTACGTTTAACTAATATATTAATTATTCGATATTATTACAAATATTGTATATATTAATTTTTTAAAAAAATAATATGTATTAAAAAAAGAAGTTAAACGGCAGCATTAATTGTCTAAAGCCAGTACATCGTTTCTATCTTTGTCTCCTCAAAACCAAATACGGTCCTTCTCTCAAAAAAGCCATTGAAGGATTTTCTTTTTGTAATACACAATGATTGATAACTTGCTGAAGCATGGTGGTGATATTGGCTGGGGAGTATGTTGCAAACTGATACCCGCTTACCCCTGGCAGAGTGGATAAGGTCTCTGACGGTATATTTGTGGTACAATATATAAGATTGTTTTCTCCTCCTATTTTTTGAAAAACTTGCTCCCATCTTTGAACTTCCCACTGATCATGAGTAAATCTCCATTCAGGCTGCAAAAGCAATGGATAGAAATTTCCCACACCAACTTCTTTTAATTTTCTAAGTAAATCTTTGTAGTGTTGACTTCCCACGGGCTCTTTATCCTGGTTGTGGGCTAACAATATGATATGTCCGCCTTTTTTAACAGCTGGCAGAGCACTCCAGGCACCCTTTACTGCCTGATAATGATTTACTGCACCTTTCCCCCCATGTGTTAGAACAATATCATATTCTTTATCAACAACAACTTCCGAAAATAGTTGCAGGTGGTTTACTGCTTTTCGATGGGATTCTTCTAAATCACCAGTATACACTCCACAAATACGCATCTTTCCATCTAATAAAACATTGACTGCATAGTTTACTCCAGTTTTTAGGGCTACTTCTAGAGCAAATTCATGACAGGGGTTATCCTTAAAACTGAGATTATCGGCATACATATTACCCATAAACTGTGGGCCATGAAAAACTTGTGTTGCCTCTATGTTAACTAGACCAGGACAGACAGCTTTTCTACCTCCTGACGCACCAGCCATAAAGTGGGCTTCTACCAACCCTGTTATTATGCGTATATCGGATTGAATAAAATCCCTGTTAATCCTCACTGGTATTCCTTTAACTTTTCCAATATATACCAGATCTTTACTGTAACAGTCATGGTCTAGTATGATATATTTTCGAAAAACTTCTTCACCAAAGGCTTTTCTTTTCCATTCGTCTGATGTTGGAGCATGTGTTCCAGTGCCGATGATAATCTTTATGTTTTGTTTTTTAATACCGGCTTTAGACAGACGTAATAAGATTGGAGAAAGTATGTTTTCCTCGCCTGTGCAATTATAAGGAACTGGGCGGGTATTGTCAGATACAGTAATCGCAACTGTGAGTTCTTCAGCCGGTTTACAATGAGAATAGACTATATCTTCTATTGTCTTACTTTGTATCGGGTTTTGGAAAGCATATTCAATCTCCTCTACTATATCGTGAAAAAGTGGAGCCGGTCTCATTTCTAGCAAATCACAGGTAGATGGAACTTCTACCGTAAGATAGTCATCCAGATATTCAATGTTTATTTTTTTCCATTTATATACTTCCATGTATTCCCTTAATATTAAACTTAATAATTGGTTTCATTTGTACATTTTATGTGTTTACAATATTTATTGGAGAACCTTCAACAAAACTTGCTAGATTGTTGACAGCAATGTTTAGCAATCTCTTTCTGCTTTCCAGTGGAGCCCATGAGATATGAGGAGTAATGAAGCAGTTCTTAGCTTTTAGCAAAGGATTGTTGCTTTTAATAGGCTCCTTGCTAACCACATCTAATCCAGCTGCATATACTTTACCACTATTAAGAGCATCAGCTAGATCTTGTTCTACTATAAGTGGACCACGGGCGTTGTTAATTATAATAACCCCATCTTTCATCTTAGAGATAGTATTCTTATTTATAATTCCTTTAGTGGAAGGTAGTAAAGGGCAATGGAGGGCAATAACATCTGAAATTTGTAGCAATTCATCTAACCCTACATATCTGCCTATTTCTTTTCCAGATTCATTCTGAAAAAGATCGTGTGCAACCACTTCCATACCTAATGCTTTTGCGATAATACCAGTTCTTTGTCCAATTCGGCCAAATCCCACGATACCAATAGTTTTGCCATCTAATTCAATTATCGGGTAATCCCAGAAAGACCAAACATTACGAGATTCCCACTGACCATCATAAACAGCTCGACTATGATGATCTACATGGTGGCATATTTCTAATAATAAGCCGATGGCGAATTGAGCTACTGCTGCTACTCCGTAAGTAGGGATGTTGGAAACTGGAATACCTTTTTCTTTGGCAAGGTCCACATCAATATTGTCATACCCTGCATGCAGTGTACTGATAAATTTTATATTTGGGCACGAATCAAGAACTCTGGCTTTAATGGGTACCATACTGGTAAAAACTATTTCAGCATCTCCAATACTTGAAATTATTTCATCTTCATCAGTTAATGAAGTATGTTCATATACTGTCAAATCCCCAAAATTCTTTAAACCATTCCAATCGAGATCACCAGGATTTAAAACATACCCATTTAAAACAACAATCTTCATACTCTAATCCTCGTCATTTCATTATTATAATCATATATTTTAGAAAAAATAATTGAAAAAGTATTTTTTGTACATGTATCAAGCCTATTTTTGCAGAAGCTCTTTACTAGCTATTAGAGCAAAAGATTCTTCTTGCCAAATAATAATTACATGTAGTTCTATTTATTAGAAAACAGTATTTTAATATAAAAATAAATTATTATGTTATTATTTATTTCATCAATAGGTTAGGTAAAAATAATGTTAACTGTGGAAAATAAGTAACTAAAAATAATACTATTATTAAAACAATCATAAACGGAACACTGGCTTTTACAACTCGTTCAAAAGTAGTTTTTGCTATATCTGCGACTAGATAGGCGCACATACCAACCGGAGGGGTCAATAATCCAATCATTAAATTTAGTGTTAGCATGACACCAAAATGTACTCTATTAATGTGAAAAGCATCTATTACAGGTAGTAGAACGGGTACTAAAACAACAATAGCCGCTGTAGTGTCCATAAAACAACCCACTAAAAGCAATAGTAAATTAATAATAAATAACAAAACATATTTATTGGAAGTCATTGAAAGTATGGTATTAGAAAAGAGTTGCGGTATCATTTCATAACTAAGTATCCAGCCAAATAAGTATGCTGTACAGCTTAAAAATGCAATCATTCCTATACTTTTAGCAACATTTTCCAAACTTTCAAAAAAATTACTGAATGAAAATTCGTGGTAAACGAATATTTGTAAAAATAGAGCATAGAGAACGGCTATTACAGCTGCCTCGGTAGGCGTTGCAATGCCAAGGATAATACCACCAAGGATAATAACAGGGGTGAGAAAAGATAGAAAACCATCTTTAAAATCAATCCACAGTTCTCCGATAGTAGCCCTTTTATAGACCTTAAAATTTCTCTTTTTAGCAATAATATAAACCACCAGCATCAAACCAAAGCCCATCATAAGTCCAGGTAATGCCCCTGCAATGAAGAGAGAGCCCACTGATACATTAGCCATGGCTCCATAAAGTATAAAAGGAATACTTGGGGGTATAATTGGTCCAATCGTTGAAGAGGAGGCAGTAACCGCTGCCGAGAAATCTTTATCGTAGCCATCTTCTAACATGGCTTTCATCTCGATTGTGCCTAACCCGGCACTGTCCGCCACAGCAGACCCACTCATCCCAGCAAAAATCATACTTGCAACTACATTAGCATGTCCCAGACCACCAGGAATGTGGCCTACTAACGTTTTAGCAAACTTAAAAATTCTGTCTGTAACTCCGCCTATATTCATTAATTGTCCGGCTAAAGCAAAAAAAGGAATTGCCAAAAAAGGAAAGTTCTCAAAAAGACTGACCATCACTTGCGGAATTACACTTATAGGAATTTGATTAAAGTAAAAGAATAATAAACTAGAAATTCCCATGCTAAATCCTATTGGAATTCCTAATACCATCAGTAGGATAAAACAAGCTATTAAAACTGTTCCATTCATTCATTAAATCCTTTCTTTATTAAATAAATGAGTTACGGTATAAATTGAAGATATAATGAAACTTGGCACCATTGAAATGCTGAGCATCCAAAAAGGTATTCCAAGACTGTAAGCCATCATCTTTCCTTGGACACGTGGAAGCAGGATAGCACTCCAGGTCACAGCTACAAAAAAGATTATCATTAGTAGCATTGAAAATGTATTCAAATAATTCTGTACTGATTTTGGCAATTTTTCTACGACA
Organism: uncultured Atribacterota bacterium; assembly: GCA_964560535.1. Classification (GTDB taxonomy): domain Bacteria; phylum Atribacterota; class Phoenicimicrobiia; order Phoenicimicrobiales; family Stramentimicrobiaceae; genus Stramentimicrobium. The sequence goes on along the minus strand of CAZLMD010000021.1, from coordinate 14,992 downwards.
AAGGTTACTTTGAGATGCGATCTATCAAAAGTAGCTATAGAAACACCAAAAAAACAGAACCAGGCATACAGATATCTCGATAGTTCTTCACTCCACATAAGTGGTTTATGGAAAAAATAACGCATTATTACTTGTAAAGATATTGTCAACACCATGACAACTAGTAATGATTTTGTTACAAATTTTATTATTGAATTAAGCTTATCGCAACATAGGTTCATATATTTAACCTTTCTTTTCTTTATTTTATGTAATTAACAAAAATTCAATAATTCAAGCACTATTTTGGGGAAAAATTATATTGATTTTGGCAGGTTGCAGGTTAAATTTTTAATTATTAAAAAGTTGTTGAGAGATAACATATCAAGCCATCTCTCAACAACTTTTAATCTCAACAACAGATACTATTTTATAGAATCAGATATTCTATCGTAAAATCCTTTCGGCCAAATCTCTAGTTCTTCTAAATTATATGCAGCAACCTGTCCTTTTTCCCAAAAAGCATTTTGGTCAACTTCGATGTATTCAATTCCGGCTTTTTCCATATTAGCTTTTATTTCTGCCTCACTACTTTCGACTATTTCACGATTATATCTTCCCGCTTCTGCAACACATTCTTCTAAAATAATTTTTTGTTCATCTGTTAAACTCTGATAGAATTTTTCACCTACCCCTAATGCAACCAATTCTGGTAAATGCTCAGTTATAGAAATATATTTACCAACTTCATAAAATTTTTGTGAGTATATTAAATCGAGAGGACATTCCATAGCCTCAACAACCCCCTGTTGTAGCGCCAAATATACCTCACCAAAGGCAACAGGAGTCGGTGATGCCCCTAAGGCTTTCCATGATTCAATATAGGAAGGGGTCTCCGGGACTCTTATTTTCAATCCAGCAACCTCTTCAACCGTTCGAATCGGTTTCTTGCTTAATAAGTTTCTAGCCCCTCTTCTCCATTCACCAACAGATATCAATCTAATGCCTTCTTCTTCAATTAACCTGTCTCTGATTTCCTGTCCAACCGGTCCATTTATTGCTTTTGCATATTCATCAAATCCTACGAATGAAAAAGCAGTATTAAATAAGAAAAACTCTGGTATAAAGTGACCAGGCCAACCTAGTCCGTTTAAATGTCCCTGCTGAATTCCCTGTTTCATGTTCTGAATCTGCACAAAAAAGCTTCCCAATTGGTTAGATGGAAATATTTGTACTTCTATTTCTCCGCCAGTTCTTTCTTCAAATAATTCTTTGAATTTCAGTAAGGCGATGTGTTCAGGATGTTCAGGATTCATTTCATGACCGATTTTCATAACCTTTTGGGCTCCAAAAGCAGATAATGTTAGTGAAAAAAATATTAGCAGCAGACCTAATAACATTATTTTAAAAATTTTCTTCATTTTTTAATATTCTCCTTTTATTAAATTTCTTTTTTTAATTCATTACCACTTTCATGCTACCCAATATCAAAGTTGCTGAAGTTCCCACCTCCTTCCAAATATCAACAATGTGCAGGTATTTTTGTTTAAGAATTTAAATTATTATTTTAATATTATTTTCTTTAAATTCATCGATTATATCCTTATCCAATTTAGAATCAGTTATGATCAAATCCAAGATATCCAATGTAGCTAAAGAAAATAATCCATCGTTACTGAACTTCGAACTATCTCCAATAAAGATAACCTTATCTGATTTTTCTATTACTTTTTTCCTAATCTCGATAATCAATGAAAATGAGCTTGTAATCCCTTTGTCTATAGAAATTCCTCCTGAAGAAATAAAGGCAGTATCTATATGAATTTGATCTAGGGAATTTATTGCTAATGGACCTACAAAACCTTTTGTTCTTATATCTAACTGGCCTCCAGTTGTAATAATGTTTAAATTTACACAATCTGAAAGTTCATAAGTAATAAATGGGGAATTTGTAATAATTGTTACATTATTAATATTGTGCATAGACAGCTCTTTTGCAAGTACAAAGCATGTAGTAGAGGAATCTAGAAAAATTATATCACCTTCTTTGATATATTTTAGTGCTTTTTTTGAAATTTCCTTTTTATGAGCAAAATTAACATTCATTCTTAATTCAAACATTAACTTAGCTGATGTAGATTCATTTAAGCGGACTCCTCCGTGTATTTTTTGAACAAGTCCTTCTCTTTCTAGTTCATTAAGAATTCTATGTATCGTCATATTGGAAGTATTCAAATATGCACTTAAATCGCTTATTTTGCATACTTTCTCTTTTTTTAAGAGTTTTAATATTTTTTCTCTTCTTTCAAAAGGAATCAATGCTTACTCCAAACATTTATAAAATGTTATAATTTATTATATATTACACAATATAACATTTAGCATTTATAATGTCAACATTATCCAGCTGTTAGTATCCCATATAATTTAGCTAAAACTGGCTTTGATTTGACTCATGTCCTTTGATAAACTGCATAAACAAATGGATACATATTTAGCTTCTTCTGTATCTGCTCTGGAGGTTAATATTATTGGTAATTTCGTACCCCATAATAAGCCTGCTACTTTAGCCTTCCCTATAAAAACAGCAGATTTAATTAAAAAAGCTCCGTTTTCTAAATTAGGTGCTATCAGTATATTAGCAGGTGGTCTAAATGAAAATGAAATGCCTTTCTTTTTTGCCGCTTCTTCTGACAATGCGGTATCAAGGGACATAGGTCCATCTATCGCTATTTTATCTCCACTTATTTGACCTCTCTCACCCATTTTGCTTAATACGGCACAATCATATCCTGATTCTAATCCCTTTAAAATTAACTCATTTGCACTTAAAAGAGCAATTTTTGGAGATTCAATTCCCACTATCCTGGCGCATTTGATACTATTTTTTATAATTATGGCCTTTTGTTCTAAAGTGGGATTGGGAATAACTGTACCATCTGACACAATCAATACTTTTTTAGAATCTCTAAGTTCAAGTATAGAAGTGTGGGTAAAAAGTTGGCTCTCTATTTTAGAGTTAATTATTTCTTTTAAGAAAATAGAGGTATTAATTAGCCCTTTTGCTAATGTATCTACTTCTCCTTTTAAAATAAGGTCAACTGCTTTTCTGGCAGCCTCTTGCTGGCTTGATACGACTATGGTCTCTATCTGCTTATTTTCTTTAACATCAATTGAAACAAATTTAGCAACATTCCTTTTACTAGCAAAAGAGGCTACTTCAATAAGGGATTCATCCGGACATACTAGCGCGATCTTTATAACATTTTTTCTATCCTTCTCAGCCCTTTCTTTAATATGGTCAAAAGTTATATTATTTATATTCATTTGTTAATATCTCTCCTTTTACAGCTAAATAAACATTATGGGCTAATGATTCATTTTCAAACTCTCCTGGATAAAAAATAATTTTCCCCAAAAAATTGATTTTGTTGTATATTTTTTCTCTTATAAACTCTGAATGGCATACTCCTCCTGTTAATACGACTGAATCTAATCTACCATCCAGTGCTGGTAATAAACTACAAATATACTTTGCAATATTGTAAATATATGCTTCTAACACAACAGAGAGATTTTTATTCCTTTTAGATTGAATTACAATATCAACCATATCTCGAGTTTTAAAATAACTATACAACCCTGCTTTGTGAGTAATTTCCTCAATAGATTCTGATAAAGACAATTTATTCTTATTGAGATAGTCTAGGAGATCAAGGGATGGCATATTGCCGGCTCTTTCGATAGCAAAAGGTCCTTCTTTGTCACTATTGTAAACATCAATCATTTTTCCATTTTTGTGTGCGCTAATAGATCCGCCACCTCCCAAATGTACAACTATCAAATTAGACTCTTCATACGGTTTACCAATTTCCTGAGAAGCTTTTTTGGCAACAGCCTTCATGCTTAAAGCATGAGAAAGACAATTTCGTTCAACACCATTTATTCCAGTTATTCGAACAAAATCTTCCAGTTCATCAACACTAATTGGATCTACAGTATAAGCAGGTATATTGTATTTTTCTTGCACATCCCAAGCAATAACAACTGCCAAGTTTGAAGGATGATCACCTTGTAAACCCATCCTTGCATCTTTTACCATGGCTTCATTAACAATATATACTCCCGAATCTAGAGGTTTTAAGCGACCACCTCTTACAGCTAATGCATCAAACGTTTCTATTGGATGCTTCTTTGCTTTTAAATAATTCATAATTTCCAGGTATCGTAAATTTAATTGGTCAGGAAACAGCGGTTTATCAATTATCTTTTGATCATGAGATATAGAATAATTTTCTATGCATTTATCATTCCAGTAAATTGACACTTTGGTAGAAGTTGAACCAGGATTAATAGTTAATAATTTTAATCGTTCTTTCATAAAACCCTTCTTCTTATAAATCTAATAATAATTATATTAATCTTAGGGAAAAACCATGCCTCCATCTACATTAATCGCCTGGCCTGTAATATGTTCTGACATAGCCAAAAACAATGCAGTTTCCCCAATGTCTTCGGGAGTCTGGGGAACCATTTGGGGAATTCCTTCTCTTACTACTCTTTGAAAACTAGCAATCTCATCCTCACCAGGCATTGCTTTCTTTTTTCTTGAATATTCCCACATCTTTGTTGCAACAATACCAGGGCAAATAGTATTGACATTGATATGGTCAGGAGCTAATTCCATAGCCAAAGCATTGCTAAAACCTACGACAGCAAACTTTGAAGCACAATAGTGACTCTGTCCGGGATAACCTCTTTTTCCTGATACAGAAGATATATTAATTATTTTTCCACTCTGATTTTTTTTCATGACTGGAACAACTGCTTTACAGCAAAGAAATACGCCTTTACTATTTACATCCATAACATTATCCCATTCTTCTTCAGTTAAATCCTCAATCTTATTTCTGGTAGCAATTCCAGCATTATTGACCAATATATCTATTTTCCCAAATACATTGATTGTTTGTTTAACCATATTTTGAACATCACCCCACGATGTTACATCTGCTTCTAATGCAATAGCATGGACACCTTCTTTTTTTAATTGCTCAACCAAAATGCAGGCATTTTTAAAGCCATCTATTTTTTTGCTTTCATTTTGATTAAAAGATGTATCCAACAAATCTATACCTGTAATAACTAATCTTGCATTTTCCCGTGCAAATATCCTTGCAATTCCTCTCCCTATACCACTTCCCCCACCAGTAATTATAGCAACCTTGTCTTCAAGAAAATTCATAAAACTCTCCTTATAGCAAATATTTATTTCGTAAAAAGGGTCCTCTATACTTGTATCTTTTTTCTTTCTCTATTTCCAAAAATCTATTATAAATACCCACAGCTGGGTATCCGGTTACACATCCAGCTTTAATCTGAGTTGCATTTACTGCAATAGAGAAATCGGCTAAAAAAAGCTCATCTGTACTTTTACTTCTAATAGATGAGATAATGTCGACATTGTGTTTGTTAGCATAATTTGCTACTTCCATCAATTCAGTGACACTGCCAATCTGATTGGGTTTTAATAGAACACTATTTATTAATTTTCTATCAAAAGCTATCTCTAATCTTTTTATGTTTGAAGCTGTTAAGTCATCACCAACGATTTGAATACCTTCGTTTAAAATTTTTTGGTAACTTTCTAAATCTTCTTCTTCGAATGGATCCTCTAAAAAAAGAATAGGGTATTCTCTAATAATATCTTTGTAAAATTCAATAATTTGTTCTCTACTGATTTCTTCTTGATCAATATTATAGCTATCCCTTTCAACATTAAAGCATTCTGTTGCCGCTGCATCTAACCCCAACATATAGTACTTCTCATATCCACACAACTTTATTGACTTCATTAAACAATCCAAAGCCTCCCTTGTTTTGCTCATTTGTGGAACAAAAGTAATGCCAGGGGCTACTAAATGTTTTTCTTTTAATAAATCATAAAGTTTATAATATATTTCTATTCCGCTTTCGATGGCCTCTGAAAACAAATCAAAACCGGTAGGTATAATACAAAAATCTTCTAGTTCTAATTGGTTAGCAAATCCAATACCTCCATGAATCATAACAAAAATGGGAACAGGAATTGAAAAGTCTTTCTTACCAAGACTTAGATATTGATATAAAGGTATATTTAACGACTTTGCTGCAGTTTTTGCTACAGCCATAGATACACCCAGTATTGAATTCCCACCTAATTTTCCTTTATCTGTAGTACCGTCTAATGCGAGCATTATTTCGTCAATATTTTTTTGTTCTGTAACTTGCAAACCAATTAAATGGGGAGCAATTTTTTTATTGATGATTTTAACTGCATTCAAGTTTCCCTGACCAAATAACCTCTCTCCTCCATCAAACATAGTTAATGCTTCGTATTTACCTATGGAAGTTCCGATATCAACTGCCGCCCTACCTATTACACTCTCTTCTGTTTCGATTTTTACCTCAATAGTCGGTAGTCCCATTAAAGACAATATTTCTCTGGCTGTGATATTTTTTATTTTATTCATTTTTAATGTTACCTATTAAATTAATATAAATACTGTTTTAATGTATAACAATTAATTTTATGCTTTGAACAGCTATATTTGTTGGTCCGGTTATTATATGATCTCCCAAACTATCCAGCACGTAGAATGAATTATTTTTATTTAACTGTTCAAATATATCTATTTTCATTTGATTGCAAATTTTCTTAGTATTTTCATCTGCTATTCCACCAGCAACATTTGTTGGTCCATCGGTCCCTTCAGAATCAATCGCAGCTACTGTAATTTTATAATTATCTATGTAATCAGCTAACCCTAAAACAAATTCTTGATTTCTACCACCTTTACCACATTTACTAACAACTTTAACAGATGTTTCTCCCCCAGCAATCAAAACACAAGGTGGCTTTATAGGGTTATTGAACCTTACAATCTCCTTTGCTATGCTTGCAAGAGCAATACCTACCTCTCTACTTTCTCCCTCAAGCATTGAAGATAGAATCATTGCATTGTACCCTAGTTTTTCAGCAATTCTTTTAGCTGAAATACAAGCAGCATACCGATACCCTACAGGTATATCGTATATTTTTAAATCCAAAATATCCTTAACAGTCTCTTCGGCTTTACCATCAATACCTTTCAGCAAGTGGGCTTGTATAGAAGAGGGTGTCTCATTCCAAATACGATATTTTTTTAAAACATTAACTGCATCAGAAAAAGTAGTCGGATCTTCCCAAATTAAATCTGGCCATGGCATATTTTTGAACCTTTCTTGTTCGTTTCCAGGCCTGAAATTCAAAATAGTTCCTGGAAAAATGTGCTGACCTAGTCGGCCGCCAGATACCATGGAAACATGCTTGCGCACACAATTTATTTCTTCTATATTATTTATATTATCTAACAATAATTTAAAAATAACTTGTAGATCTTGCAAAGTTATACCATCTGGCGGAAGGCAGACCATTGAGGAAGTGCCACTCGAACCAACAAAAAAAACTAAGTCTTTTTCGGTAACATCTTTTGCAATCTCGATTAATTCTTGAGCAGCTTTTAAACTCCCTTCGTTAGGCAAAGGGTGTCCGGCATTAATAAGCTCTAAATTACCAATACTCTGTGACTTAATATCTTTTACCGCAATTATCCCTCTCTTAATCTTACCTCCAAGTACATCATTTACGGCTAAAGCAGTTAGCAGAGAACCTTTACCACCACCTAAAATATAAATATTCTTTATTTTTTCCAAATGGAATGTTAGTAAGCCTTCTGAACTATTTATGGATAGTTCGCTCCCCTTTAATTTAACTTTTTCTAATACCTCGTTATATGGATTAATGTCGTTCAAAGTTTTCTCTATAATATCTAAAGCTACTTTTCTACCTTCTTTATTACCATGGTCTAATAATTTATTTTTATTAACAATTTTTGGTAAAAATCTTTTCAATATACTAAATATCCTCTCTTGTTCTTGTCACTAATGTTGTGTTTTTCTATTTATACATACTTTATCAGATATTCATATATGTCTCATTTAGATTCTCTATCGAATCTTTAAGGTCTGTTAAAAATTCGTAAGTAGGCACTCCATCAATAATTCTGTGATCTACCGTAATAATAAAATTAGCTATTGGAGCAATAGCTAATTTACCATTTTCAACAATTGGCTTTTCTTTAATTCTTGTGATACCTAGAATTGCTCCTTGAGGATAGGTTAAAAGCGGCTGAATAAAATCTACTCCATATGCTCCCACACTAGAAATTGAAAATGTTCCACCTTGCATTTCTGTTATATCAAGGGTTCCCTGCATAGCCTTTTGACTTAATTCATTAATTAATAAAGAAATTTCTTTTATATTTTTTTTATTGGTTTCGGGGATAATTGGCAAGACAATTCCAGACATCCCTCTTCTTTGAATTGCTACCGCAAATCCTATATTTATATCTTTCTTATATATGATGCAGTTGTCTTCCAAATCTAATTCAACATTGAGAGCAGGATGCCTATTCAGTGTGTTAGCTACCATATGGATTAATAAGGGTAAAAATGTGAGTTTAAATTTATGATTCTTTAAAAAAAATAGATTCAAATTTTCTTTAATCTTTAAAAATTTTGACATGTTTATTTCTATACTTACTGTTGATTGTGCTGCAACATGGTTGCTCCAATCAAAGTTCCTTATCATTGCTTTTCGTAAAGGACTTAATTTCTTTTTATTTAATTCATTTTCCATCCTTCCCTACTCTCCTGCGAACTGTTCACATATACTATTTTTCTACAGATATCTATTGTTCATTTTTATATTCTTCTTCAGAAGAATAAATTTTTGCAATAATTTCTCCGACTCTGACTTCTTCATCTTCCTGAACAACGATATGTAAAATACCTGAACTTGGTGATTCAATAACAACTACTGCCTTATCAGTTTCTACACTGGCGATTTCTTCGTTCTTCTCTACTTTTTCCCCTTCATTTTTTTCCCATTTGACAACAACTCCAGTTTCCATATCCGGGGATCCTTTTGGCATTAATACTTCAATCATATTTACTCCTTCTATTTATATAAAATTATATTCTTAAAAATATGTCTATTTTTTCATAAAGGATTTGATCTCTTCAGTTATCTTTTGAATATTTGGAATTACCATATTTTTAAGACCATCATTAAATGGTATAGGGACATCTAAGCTAGAAATTCTTAAAATAGGTTTTTTAAGATAATCAAAAACCTTTTCTTGTACTAGCGCAGTAATTTCGGCTCCAACGCCACCTGTCTTATTCCCTTCTTCTACTATTATTAAATGACCCGTTTTTTTAACAGAGTCGTTTATTGTATCAATATCAAGAGGGACAATAGTTCTAGGGTCGATAACTTCAATATCAATCCCTTCTTTTTCTAAATCTTTTACCGCAACCAAAACCCGATCTACCATTCTCGCAGTAGAAACTACAGTAGCCCCGGTCCCTTGCTTTTTTATAACTGCCTTTCCGAACGGAATAAAATACTCTTCTTCCGGTACTTCTCCTGACATAGTGTACAGAGCTCTGTGTTCAAAAAAAAGAACCGGATTATCATCGCGTATGGCAGTTTTTAATAATCCTTTTGCATCATAAGGGTTTGATGGAATTGCTATTTTAATACCAGGAGTATGCATGAATAGAGCCTCATTACACTGTGCGTGTTCTGCACTTCCTCCAAAAGTTGCCCCCATAGAAGCTCTGATTACCAATGGTACTTTAAACATCCCACCATGAACATAGCGCCATTTTGCTGCTTTATTATAAACCTCATCAAAACATACAGCTAAAAAATCCGCAAACATGATTTCAATGATGGGTCTGGTGCCTGTAATTGCTGCACCTACCGCCATCCCAACCATTGCCGCTTCAGCAAGAGGAGTATCTTTAACTCTATCTGGACCAAATTTGTCCAATAATCCTGTAGTCACTTTCCATAATCCACCCACTGTTGCTACATCTTGACCGTAAATAAAAACTTTCTCATCCCTTTGCATTTCTTCATGCAAAGCTTCGTTTAATGCTTGAGCAAATTTTATCTTTCTCATCATAATTTCCTCTTTGCTATTTATTTTATTTACTCTATATAATGATTTATTAATACAGGTTTAGGCATATATATCTTTGTATAGATCTTCTTCGCCAGGCTCTTCACTGTTCTCAGCATAATTAATTGCATCTTCTAATACTTGTTCAATTTTCTTTTTTTCTTCATCAATCCACATATGTGTTACTATACCCTTTTCTAACAGTTCGTTTTCAAATCTTTTAACTGGGCATTTTTCTTGCCATTCCTTTTCTTCTTCTCTCGTTCGGTATGAGCGCTGATCTCCTTCCATATGCCCCCTAAACCTATAAGTTTTTGCCTCAATTAAATAGGGACCATTCCCTGATAAGGCATATTCAATGGCATTTTTTGTTGCTTCGTAAACTTCAATTATTGAATTACCATCAACAATCTTTGATGGTATATTATAGGCACAAGCTCGATCAGCTATATTGGGTACAGAAGTAGACTTTTTAATATTAATGGAAATTCCATATTGATTATTATCACATAAGAATATAACAGGTAGTTTCCATAAAGATGCTATATTTAATGATTCATGAAAAGTACCTCTGTTTGAAGTGTCATCCCCAAAAAAAGCCAAGACTACATTTTTTTTGTTTAACAATTTCATTGATAAAGCTGCTCCAGTTGCAATAACAAAAACTCCCCCCTGTGTGCCACTCATTCCTAACACTTTTTCACTGCAAATACGGATAGAAGCACCTTTTCCTTGATTTGTACCTTCTCTCTTGCCAAATAAATCACAGAATATTTTTTCAATTTCTATTCCTTTGATCCAGTTAGCACATACAGCCCGGTGAGTTGTCATCATGTAATCATCTTCTCTTAAAGCCATACAACCACCAACAAAAGTAGCCTCTTCTCCTACCCCTGAATGCACAGAACCTGGTACCCTTCCCTGGTGATATAATTCAACAATTTTTTCTTCTAACATTCTTGCTTTAAGTAAATTTGTGTACATATTTTTTAAAGTATCATGACCATAGTTCATTAAACAAATACCCTCCTATTCTTCAATAATTGAAATTGAAAATATCTACCAACAAGTTAAACCACCGTCGATTACAATATTTGATCCAGTTACAAAACTTGAGTTATCGGAAGCTAAATAAATTATTAAACCAGTTAACTCTTCCGGTAGCCCCTCCCTACCTAGTGGTAACATAGAGATTTTTTTATTATAATCATCCCTGTTTTTTCCCTGTTTTGTCTCTGTCATCTTAGTTTTCATGTATGCGGGACTAATTGCATTTACAGTAATTTTGTAAGTTGCAACTTCTACTGCTAAAGCTTTGGTTAGTTGGATTACACCAGCTTTTGAGGCGCAATATGGAGCAACATGTGGGCTTTTATAATTAATCACCAGCCCTGAAGCTGATGCCATATTTATAATCCTTCCTTTTCTTCTGGGAATCATTTTTTTCAATACTGCTTGGCATACAAAAAAAGTCCCTTTCAGATTAATATTCATCACTTCGTCCCAGTTTCTTTCACTTATTTCTAATAATGACTCTCGTTCAGGCATAATTCCAGCACTATTTAATAATATATCTATTCTACCAAATCTTAAAACCGTTTCATCAATTAATCTATTTATTTCGCAGACAGAGCTTATGTCGCATTTAAAACTATGAGCATCATTACCAAAAGCTGTTATCTCTTTTCTAGTTTTTTCTGCTTTCTCAAAATCAATATCTGCTATCATCACTGAAGCCCCAGCTTTTGCTAAAGCAATTGCATTAACCTGTCCCAGACCGGATCCTCCCCCCGTAACTAAGGCTACTTTTCCACTTAAATCAAATATATCGGATAAAATTTTCACTTACATACCTACTTATTCATTGTGATATTGTATTATATTAATCATTATATCTCATATTATACCATCAAATTACCTATGTCAATGATTTTACTTTTAAATAATTATTTAGGTATTTTTTGCCATATAAATTCGATTACAGCATAAGGTATTATATTGTAGGGGAATTATTCTTGTAAGGAGAAAATTTTATTTAGTAATTTTTTTGTGTATCATAAATATGATCAATCTTCCTTTAATTTTTATCAATTTTATTATGGAGGATATTTTATAAAATATAGAATTTATTACCAAAGGTTAGTCCATGCCATAAAGATTTAAACTTTATAGATAGGTACTCTGATTTGCCAATATCTTTAGTTGAATGCATTTAATACTTAAAATTAATTTATTAACAAATAGTTAAAAACACATTGTTATCTTATTACACTGTTTTACATATATAACAGCATACTCTCTATATATGAATTTTAAATATATTAAAATATTAATTGCTCAATCTTCAATCCAATCTAAATCCAATTCCTTCAATTTTGCTTTAGTCGGAACCCCATTCTTATCCCACCCTTCTATCTCATAATACAACTCTACGGCATCAGCAAAATCTTTTCTATCAATGGCTTTATCTTTTAATGGGCCACTACTAAAAGCTTCAAAGAATCTATCAGGAAGTCTGTCATCCTCATTGGATAGTCCTTCTCTGATATTAAAACAACGAGCCATAGTATTCGATCTTTCAGCTATCTTTATGAGCTCAAACAAACTTGTATTCCATCCGGTGACAGCATTGGTAAGATCTACAATATTTTTCAGGCTTAATGCTCCAATTGGTATGCCAATAAATTGACACATAGATACACAATTATATAAACTCCATATTTTCTGAGTATAGGAAAAGAATCTTACTTTTTTAAAACTTAAGTCTAAGGGGTCTATCGGTTCTAGCAATCCCAATGGTTTTACTGAATCTAAAGGAAATCCATGATCTTTAAACATTAGATCATGAGGTACTTCCATATGGTCAGCTCCTGTTGGAGAAATTGCATATTGAAGACCAACGCCAATTTTCCCTCTTGGCTCATGCATGGGGCATTCTAAACCTTTAACATGCATTGCAAATTTTTCAGATTCAGGACCAAATATTTTAGATGCATAGGAAACCCCCCTTGCCAGGATAGCACCAATACCTTCAAATTCTTTAATCTTTTCTATCATTCTAAGCATGGCATCAATATTTCCAAATTTAAGTTCTATACCATCTGTATCCTTTTTATCGATTATGCCTTTTTCAAAGCATTCCATTGCAAAAGCAATAGTGGTTCCAGTAGATATAGTATCTAGTCCATATTTATTACATAACTCGTTTCCTTTGGCAATTGCCTCTAAGTTATCAATGGCACAAAGGGACCCCAGTGAACCTATTGTTTCATACTCCGGCCCCCCATAATAAGGATCTACATTATATGTCCCTTCTACCTTAACTTCTCGTTTGCAACGAACTGGACAAGCATAACAATTACCCCTTCTTACCAATATAGTATTTGCCATCGTAACACCTGAAATTGCCTCTGCTCCTTCAAATTGTCCATCACGAAAATTTCTGGTAGGCAGTATCCCTCCGTCACTTAATCCCACAACACCTCTGGCAGTTCCATAGTCGTGCATTCCCTGTAATATCCCTTTCCATTTAGATGCAAACTCTTTAGTTATTTCTTTAATTTTTTCTGGATCAGCATATTCACTCTTTTTAGTCGCCTTTACTGCTATAGCACGTAATTTTTTCGAACCCATAACTGCTCCTAACCCTACTCTGCCATTAAAATGCTTACACTCATTAGTAATACAAGCATATCTCACTAGTTTTTCACCTGCTGGGCCAATTTGTGCTATCCTAATTTTTTGATCCTTCAGTTCTTCACGTATCATCTTTTCCACATCACCTGTAGTCTTACCAGTTAAATGTGTTGCATCTCGTAACTCTACCCTGTCATCACTAATCCACAAATAAACCGGTTTTTGTGAAATGCCAGTAATTATAATAGCATCAAAACCAGCCCACTTTAATTCAGGAGCCCACCAACCCCCTGCTTCTGACTCAGCAAATCCCCCAGTTAGAGGGGATTTTGCAGCAACTGTAAACCGACTTGCACCTGGAACTGGTGTACCTGTAATAACGCTGCAGGTAAACACTAATATATTATCTGGACCTAAAGGATCAACTCCTCTTTTTAATTCTTTCAATAAAAAATAGCTGGCAAGAGAACTTCCTCCAAGATATTTTCGATAAATGTTTTCTTCTAAAACCTCTATTTTTATTTCTTTTTTTGTCAAATTAACTCTTAATACTTTACCACTATAAGAATTATTGTTTAACAATATTTTTGGTTCCTCCGTATTTTATTATTTTTTAAATTATATCTCTCTCTATTATGTATTGTTATTTTGTTGGAAAAGTATATTTTTTAAATAAATTGTTAAAATCTTTATAGAATTTATCACAACTTGTTGACAAACACAAGGTAACAAAAAGCTTTTAAAATTTATCTATTCCAAAAATATCTCTTTTTTTATACAAAATGTATTATCCTAATTATTATGTGGTTAGCTTTTTTAATAGAATGTTCAACTATGTGGTAGATTGGACAGATAAACTCAAGAAAACTACTTCTAATACATAATGTATACAATGAAAACCCAACCTCTAATATGCTAAACAATTATTGTAGAGGGTTTTTTGTAATTACTAAAACTTATACATAATGGTGTTGATATTATTTTTATCTTGATAAAAAATCTTTATCCCATACCAGTGCCTTTTCTTTTTGAAAAAAGATTTTTACCTCAATCGAAGTTATAGTAAAAAAACAGAGAGATGTTTTAGAAGGCTATCTTTGCTAACATTAAATATGGGCTTAAAATATTGTATTAATATACTATATTTTATTATATATAGTAAAAGAATAATACTTTTTAATATGATATGATATAGTCCCAAGAAATATTTCAGACAATATGTCTTATATTATTTGTTTTATTATTATTTAAAAACGGGAATATTGGAAACTAGATATCATTTATCTCAAGCCCTATGGCTTCATGTTCAAAACCTTTTATAGGAG
>CAZLMD010000020.1:18892-20579 GCA_964560535.1 uncultured Atribacterota bacterium | reverse complement strand
ATTTTTAGGCCCGCCTTCAGGAACAGGGCATTAACTAGGATACTGCACCATCTATAATTAATATTATATCGTTTAATAGTAAAAATACAAATTTACTGCTTATTCAATAATTGCATTATTCAATCATAAAAAATATATATAATACTCTATGATATGGTTATATATTAAATATGTTTAAAACTATACCAGCTCTGAAGTACAATTGGGACAACGCTTTGCCTTAATGGGAATAATGGTAAAACAATATGGACAATCCTTTGTTGAGGGGGGAGGAGTCTCCTCTTTCTTTTTGAGATTATTTAGCTGGCGAATTATCAAAAATATTGCCATAGATATGATCAAAAAACTAACAACTGTATTAAGAAAGACACCATAGTTTAAAGTGACAGCTCCTGCCTCTTGTGCCTGAATTAAAGAAAGGTAAGGACCCGGGGTAGTTCCCTGTTTAAGCAAAATAAATAGATTACTAAAATCAATTCCTCCCAATAAGAGACCTATTGGTGGCATCAATACATCATTCACAAAAGAACTGACAATGGTGCCAAAGGCAGCCCCTACTACTATACCAACTGCCATATCGACAACATTCCCACGCATAATAAATTTTTTAAATTCTTCTAACATGATAACCTCCTTATAATAAAAATAATTATTATTTGTTATGTATGCATACAATCTTAATATACTTAATATTAATGTATTATTGTTTTTTTCCTAATGAGATGTTAATTTTAAAAATAAAAGTTAATTACAATTAAAAATAGACTGCTAATAAAGGTAAATTTTAACTGCTCATTATAAACTAAATTTTAATATAATTATATAAGTTGGTCAATTGCGTGATTGATCTTTAAAGTCAGTAGTAGAAAATTTTCAAAAATAGTTTTAATATTTCTTGTCAAAAGCCCTATTATGGTCTATTTTTGATGTTATAATACCTTCCTTTTAAGGATTCAATAAATTTTAAAAAATAACTTGTCACAAACGAAGAGGTAAAAATTGAGTAAAAATAATAAGAATTTACAAAAATTATGTATTAGACCGGCAATAGAGCAGGATATTCCAGTAATATTGTCTTTAATAAAGGAATTAGCAGTTTATGAAAAATTAGACAACCAGGTTGTTAATAGCGAAGAGAGTATAAAGAAAACATTATTTGGACAAAATTCCTATGCAAAATCTGAAATTGCCTATTGGGGAGATGAGCCGGCTGGAATGGTTATCTTTTTCTACAATTATTCTACCTTTTTAGGTAAGCCTGGTTTTTATATTGAAGATCTTTTTGTTAGAGAAAAATTTAGAGGAAAAGGTATAGGAAAAGCAATATTCTTAAAATGTGCGCAATTAGCGAGAGAAAAAGATTGTGGTAGAATGGAGTGGCTGGTATTAAAATGGAATCCTGCCCGGGAATTTTATGAAAAGATGGGAGCATACCCCTTGACAGAATGGGTTAATTATCGCATGGATCAAGAAACTATAGAAAGACTGACTGCTTTATAACTAATTTAAAGGGTTTATACTAAACTCTAACGGTTTTCCATCTTCCTTTCAGATAAAAAATATAAATAACCAGTAATTCTATAAATTCAGCTACAAAAAAACCAACCCAGATATAGGCAATAGATAGATGAAACACGTATATAACCAGTGCAGAATAGGGAATCTGGAAAAACCATCGGGAGGTAAT
>CAZLMD010000020.1:15767-18792 GCA_964560535.1 uncultured Atribacterota bacterium | reverse complement strand
ACACGTATATAACCAGTGCAGAATAGGGAATCTGGAAAAACCATCGGGAGGTAATCCCTGATATCAAATATGGTAAATTGTAACCGGATCCGGCAAAGACGGTATTTAATCCCATAGTAATAGCTACTGCAATAAAGCTAGGAGAAATAATATAAACCATTTTTCTGCCTATCTCAAGTACTTCTTTCTGGTCAATGAAAATTTTGAGAATAAATTCAGGAAACAGTATAGCTAAGGAAGCTACGATACTGGTTATAAAAATTCCTAGCCATGATGCCCATATTGCAGTCAGGTGTGTTCTTTTAATCTGATTTGCTCCCAGATTTTGTCCGGTAACTGCACTTCCACCCATAGACAGTCCCAGCAGGGGAAGAAAAACAAGATTAAACAGTTTCATCCCTATTCCGAAGGTAGCCAGGGCAAGAGTGCCATAAATAGAAACAAATTTTAATAATAGGAATTGACCTCCCTGTCTAAAAAACATTTCTAGACCGGTAGGTAATCCTATGATAACAAGTTTTCTGGCATTTTCTTTGCTTAACTTAAATAATCCATAAAAGGATATTCTGATATAACTTTTTCCAGATAAGAGTATTAAAAGACCAATTGAAAATGCAAGAATAGTTGATATTACTGTTGCAATAGCCGCACCTTTGATACCCAATCCCATGCCCCTGATGGCAGTACCGGGTATGGTTTCAAACATTAAAATAGGGTCAAGAATGATATTTAAAATAGAAGTAAATACCATGATCAACATAGGGCTCCTGGCATCACCAATACAGCGTAAAGCAGTATTAACACTGAATGACAAAAACATGAAGGGGAGAAAGATAGTACGGATAACTCCATAATCCAAAATATGATTTACTACCACCGGTTCATCTGAAAAGAAATTACTCAGTGGTTTTAGGAACAAAAATAATAAAGCTGCCATTATAATGGAAACAATAGCTTTGAAAAAAATTGATTGTTCAATTATTTCCTTTGTTTTATTCAGCTTTCCTGCCCCATAGCTCTGAGAAATAAGGGATACCGCACTGATGCCAATAATCTCATTTACGATATCGGCAAACCAGAAGATGGTAACAAAAATAGCCACTCCAGCTACTGCCTGAGCAGATATCCTTCCAATCCAGATCATATCTATAAAATCATAAAGAGTCTGTGCAAAAAACCCAAACATGGTAGGTACAGAAACTACCAATAAATTCTTAACTATACTTCCCTCGGTCAGATTTCTATTGTTCTTCTCTGTCATAACTACGACTTATCCCCTACATTCCCATATTGTAAAATATTGTATTATATTTTTTAAAAAAATTGTTTATATGCTATAATAACAAAAAAAAGACTTAGAAAGTCTTTACAATCTAATATATTAATATAAAAAATGATTTTTTTCCAATAAATTGATTTGCCCTTATTAAAAAAGTATCAAATATACTATATTTTTGCATTATATAAATAATCTGTTTAGATAATTCTATAAGAAGAGGTGCCAACCTCCCTTTGATTGTGATTCTACAGGGATTTTTAAAATATACCGTTTTTTCCTTAGTATCGAATACTTACAGGAGTTGACATGGCTTTTCTATTAATTCTGGATAGAGAACACAAGGTTTTATGGGTAAAGACCAAAAATCAACCTGCTGAGGATAATCATTGGGTCTTACCCGAAGTAGAGGACCCCATCAATAAACCCTCTAATCGATTAAATGTTGAACTTTTAGCCAAACAGGCTTTTATCCCTCTCAAATCGAGCTTGGTTGGTAAAAAAATAATTTTTGATATATTTCGTAATGAAAAACTGCTCTACCTCTTCCTATGTTTTGGGAAAGAATCGTCGGAAGTTCTATTTGATCTAACCAAATATAGTAATATTCAATGGCTTCCAATCAACCATATTGATATTTCAGAAAACTTCTATACTATAACAGGCAAATCTATTGTTGATGCATATTATGACATATTTCTAACCGGATTTGATAATAAAAATAATCGTCTACATATTGTAAAAAATGGATATGTAAAAAAAGATGTTGATTATTATAATCAATTGATCATGCAAAACAGCCCCCGATTACTTCTTGAGTTGGAGGATCAGTATAAATCATGCCATCAGGCTCTCCCAAAAATTGGAGATTATGTTCTCTTAAATAACTGGAAAGGATTTCCAGTGGCTGTTTTAGAGATTACCGGGGTAAATCTTGAACAATTTGAAAAAATCAGAAACCTTGCTGAAGAAGGAAATAATCGAGATATTGATATAAGTAAAGAGGTTGTTGACCAGTATAAAAAGCAATTTGTTAAGTGGTGTAAAAAAAATAACAAACAATTTTCTGATAATAAATCAATTATCATTTCAGAATTTAAAATAATCAAGAAATTTAATGAAAAAAGAATAGACCACCTGGATCTTTCATAATTTTCCCTTAACAGATTCAAGGGAATGTCCTTGTTGACTGGAATAAGGTTTGTATAAAATCCTTATTGACTGGAACAGGGACTAAACCCTTGACAATAACTATAATGTACTATACTTGCTACTCGTCATATGGAATATTTTTCATAATACTGTATTGTATTCTTTATTTTCTGTGATTAATCATATAAAGTCTTAACATATTCAAAGCTCTACGTGCAGCGCGTGTACGAATGGCCTGTCTTCCGTTTGGAAACCGATGTTTTTGTACCAGGGTCTGTTTTGCATTTGCCAGTGCAATATAAACTAATCCCACTGGTTTTTCTATATTTCCCCCTGTTGGACCGGCAATACCGGTTATACTTAACCCAAGGTCCGTATTACATTTTT
The DNA here is from genome assembly GCA_964560535.1 of uncultured Atribacterota bacterium. Classification (GTDB taxonomy): domain Bacteria; phylum Atribacterota; class Phoenicimicrobiia; order Phoenicimicrobiales; family Stramentimicrobiaceae; genus Stramentimicrobium. The sequence goes on along the minus strand of CAZLMD010000020.1, from coordinate 15,977 downwards.
TCCGTACTCCTTCAGCCATTGCTCGTGCAACAGGTTCGCTGACTTCACCGAAATGAGTTAAAAGGTCATGAGGTACATCTAGTAGATTTTCTTTTATCTCTCCGTTATAACTGAGAATCCCTCCCTTAAAATAATCTGAACTACCGGAAACTGAGGTAATTATCTCTCCCAGCATTCCTCCAGTACATGATTCTGCAACAGAAATGGTCA
>CAZLMD010000020.1:13033-15667 GCA_964560535.1 uncultured Atribacterota bacterium | reverse complement strand
GTAATTATCTCTCCCAGCATTCCTCCAGTACATGATTCTGCAACAGAAATGGTCAGATTTCTCTTTCTTAATAAATCACCGACAACCTGTTCTAAACATTCATTATCATAACCAAAAACATAATCTCCTAAAATAGTCTTTATTTGCTCAGTAGCCTGATCTAGAATTATTTTTGTTTCTTCTGCTGTTTTAGCAAGTGCATTTAATTGGATTTGTATATCTTCCGGAGTGGCGTAGATACCGACATTCAAATTTTGATTGTTCAGTATAAAATCTTTAATCATATCATTGAGGCCAGATTCGCTCAGACCACTTGTTCTGATAATACGGGATTGAATAAATTCAAGATCAGGGAATTTTTTCTGTAGAAAAGGAATTATATTTTCTGATAAGAGGTTTTTCATTTCCATAGGCACACCCGGAAGTGAAACAATTATCCTATCTTCCTGTTCCAAAATCATTACAGGTGCAGTCCCATAGGGGTTGACGACACATTTAGCGCCTTCCGGCAAAAAACTCTGTTTTAAATTACTTGGAGAAAAATTGACACCCATTCTATTAAATCTTTCAATCATGTGTCTTTCAGCTTCCGGATACTTAACCAGATTTAATTGAAAGGCTTTGGCAACTGATTGAAATGTAATATCATCTTCTGTTGGACCCAGTCCTCCGGTAGTTATAATGATTGTTGATCTTTGATATGCCTCTCTCAATATTCCAATAATCTCTTTTTCATCATCACCGATCGCAGAAACATGCTGTACATTGAGGTTAATCTCTTTTAATTTTTTAATAATATAATTTGCATTTGTATCAACTATATTGCCACAAAGAATCTCATTACCTATGCTGATAATTTCCGCATTCATTAACCATGCTCCTTTTTTTATTATCTAATTAAAACATATTTTCCCTGAAGGCCTGAAGAGAAGAATATAATAATAATTGTTTTTTAACATATTTTAGCATATATTATTATATATGAAGAAGGAAAAGAGAATATTTTCTCAATATCCAATCAATATACTGAAATATTATAATTATAGTTAAAAATATTCCTTAATTTTCAATCTTTCGTAATTATAAATTAGATTTTGTCTCTTGACAATTGAATCTGAAATACTATAATAAAATCTTGATTAAAATTCGTAGGAATATTTTACCTGAATATAGTTTTAATAGAAAAATTTATAAGAGTGGGCAAAGATGTTAAATTTATTAAATCATATACAAAACATAAACCCGTATATATGGGCTTTATTCATATTCTGTTCTAGAGTTGCCGATGTTTCTCTGGGAACTTTTAGAGTTCAGATGATAGTGAGCAGAAAAAAGATACTGGCTGGGATTATCGGCTTTATAGAAGTATTTATCTTTATCCTTATCGTATCTAAGGTTATTCAAGATATTGGAAACTGGATGAATGTCTTTGCATATGCAGGAGGTTATGGTACCGGAACTATTTTGGGAATTATAATGACCGAAAAGACTTCTCAAGAGATAATATCAGTAGAAATTATCTCCAGAGAGCACTGGCCTGAAATAGAACAACGGCTGCGAGATGAAAAATTTGGGGTTACACGTAATCTCGGCTATGGTTTGCAGGGAGAATTACAGGTTTTAAGAGTTATAACACGAAGAATACTATTTCCTAAATTACGTGACATAGCTTTGGAATATGACCCCAAAGCATTTATTACCTCAAATCTTGTCGTTGGGAGATCTGGCGGATATATCTATAATAATGTGAAGAGTAAATTGTAAGTGTTGATATTTTTTTACAATTTTCTAAAAACGTTTAACTGAACCTGTTTATCTATATCAAGAGCAACTTCTGGTGCCGATAGAATTGCCTTACCGGAATAACCTTTTAAATATTGTGGTACCAGTTTTTCCAGATCTCTGATGGAAAGATATTTTTTCAGATATTTTACTCCAATTCTTGCTCCTAAAATGTTCGCCATTTTTAGAGGATGCTTACGAAAATTAATAAATTCTTCTATAATATCAGCACAATCAATAATAACTCGAGGATTTATTAAAAATAAATTACCACCGGTAAAAGATCCTTCTATAAGATTAGCATAAATTCTTCTTAATTCATTCTGTGGAAATTTTTTAATAAAATCTTCCTTATCAACTATAGAATAGTAAATATCAAACCCTGGATTGGCCAGGCAATCCTGGATAAACCGCTCTAAATGGGTATTTGATAAAAGTGGAATATCACAGGTAATGATTAAGATATAATCTTCATGTCTTAACATAGGGATACTCTTTTTTAGAGTTTCCATTAAGGTGTTCCCGGAGGGAAGTGCAGTAATTTCCCTCGATTCAATCTCCTGATAAACTTCATTCGGACAGGCAACATATATTTTTGAAATATACATGGTATTTTCTAGAATATCTATTATGTGATGAATAATTGGATGAAAGCCCAGGGTATCGATAGCCATCAATGCTTTGTATTCTTTCCCGGTCTCCTTCCTTAAGGCCGGCTTGCTTTTCCCCCCAGCCAGTAAAAGGGCTTTGAATTTTTTGCTCATCTATGTTCACATATACTTTCTATTTTCATTTTTTGTTTATTCTATTATATAATAAGTATAATAAAAAGGTCTATTGACGGTATACCAA
>CAZLMD010000020.1:0-12933 GCA_964560535.1 uncultured Atribacterota bacterium | reverse complement strand
TGGTATAGCAGAAGACGAAAATGGTCTGATCAGATTGATTTTGCCGGAAAGCTCACCTGAAAACATCTGGGAGGATCTGAGTACCTATTTCCATTCAGAGAAGAAACTAATACGGAAAGAAAGCCGGTTTACAAATTTAATTAAAAAAATCAGAGATTATTTTATGGGTAAACAGGTAGAATTCGATGAAGAAAAACTTAATCTATCTGTCTATACCCCTTTTCAAAGAAGAGTCTTGCTAAAAGCACGGGAGATTCCTTATGGCATAACCAGAACTTATCGCTGGTTGGCTGAACAGTCTGGTTTTCCAAGAGCCTATCGTGCTACCGGAGGGGTTATGAAGATGAACCCTCTGCCATTAATCATTCCCTGTCACAGGGTCATAGGTAGCAATGGACATTTAACAGGTTTTTCTTCACAGGGTGGAGTTGAATTAAAAAGGAGAATGCTTACTTTAGAAGGGGTTATAATAGAAGGAAAATAAATTCAATAAAATACCTATAGCATAGAGGGGAGCAATAGTTGATGAGAAATACCTTGGGTAAATTATCTATCTATAATTTAAAAATCTTTAATCTTCTTATTCTGATTCTGGTTTTATCTTCTTTCACTTTAACAGCCATGGCTAATATATATGCTATTAAAGATAAGAAAGGAAATATTATTCGAGTTACCAATCAATACCAATTGTTAAAAAAAGAAAAAGATGCAGGCTACATAATTACTATCTTGATAGAGAACCCTCAAAAGGTAAAAATATTACCGGTTGTCTCTAAATTTAAATATGATTTTAAAGAAAAAATTGATTGGACTAAAGTACGGGCAATAGCACAGGGTATCGAGCAAAAATTAAAGAACAGAACCGAACACGAATTGAACTACCCCGTTTACCATGTTCTGGCAACTGCTTATACTCCTGATGAGATCTGTTGTGCACCTTACGCAGATGGCTTCACAGCTACAGGATATCCTGCCGGCTATGGCAGTATTGCTATAGACCCGGATTATGGCATGTTTCGTTATGGTGACGTCTTATACATCGAAGGTTATGGACTGGGAGTAGCCGATGATTGTGGCAGTGCTATTAAAGGCAAACATATTGATGTCTGTTTTAATTTAGGGGAATTGCAAAAAGCTGATAACTGGGGCAGAAAACAGGTCAGAGTGTGGAAGATAGAGTAGCTATTAAATTTCTGGTCTTTAATCTATAACTTTGAGTTTAAAGTTATAAAAATAATTTAACCTTATCTTAAGTACATTAATACTATACTGTAAACAGAATATCTATAATATAATTGACTTAAATAAGGGTTAAAAGGAGGGTGTATGTTAAAGGTAGTCTTAATTTTATTAATGTTTTTAGGGTTAGTAAATATTTCTGTGGCTCAATCTTCATTTGAAAAGGATTATTTCAAAACTTCTAAGGGAGAATTGGAAATTACCTTTATCGGGCATGGAACACTTATGTTTAGTTTTCAGGGTAAAGTTATTCATATTGACCCATGGGGCAACCTTGCTGATTACAGTCAATTACCACAGGCAGATATTCTTTTAATTACACATGAGCATAATGACCATTTAGACCTGAATACGGTTGAGTTGATTAAAAAGCAGGATACTGTAATTTTATTAACCGAAGCCTGTTTTCAGCAAATCTCTCAAGGAATAATAATGAAAAATGGTGATATTCAAATTGTAAAAGATATAGAGATTGCCGCAGTTCCAGCCTATAATATAAAACATAAACGTGACAATGGTGAACCCTTTCATCCTAAGGGGAGAGGAAATGGTTATGTTCTAAAGTTTGCAGAGCTATCTGTCTATATAGCAGGTGATACTGAAAACATTCCTGAAATGGCAGATTTGAAAAATATCGACATCGCCTTTCTTCCTATGAATTTACCCTATACCATGACCCCGGAAATGGTGGCAGATGCTGCTAAATCAATAAATCCAAAGATACTTTATCCATACCATTTTGGTAATACAGATACCAGCAAATTAATAGAATTATTGAAAGATGAGAAGGATATAGAGATACGAATTAAAAAAATGTCTTAAGTTTTATGTCAGACTATAAAATTTAATTTTGGAGTTGATTATGAGAGAAAGATTTGTAGTAATTGGGGGAGATGCAGCAGGAATGAGTGCTGCAAGTAAAGCCAGAAGGGAAAACCCTGATCTGGAGATAATTGTCTTAGAAAAAGGAAAATGGGCTTCTTATGCCGCATGCGGTATGCCCTATTATTTAAAAGGAAATGTCGAGAATATAGAGGATTTGATTGCCATTCGGCCTGAAGTGTTCAGATATGAGAGGAATATCGATCTTCGATTAAACCATGAAGCGACTAAGATTGATCCAGAAAATAAGACAGTATTTATAAAGACAACAGAAAATGAAGTTACACTCAATTATGATAAATTATTGATTAGTACCGGGGCAAAAGTATTCAGACCCAGGATTGAAGGTATTGACTCAGAGGGAGTATTTTTCCTGAGGGATATGGAAGATGCCATAAAAATTAGAGAATATTTAGAAAAGAGAGTTCCAAAGTCGGTTCATATTGTGGGTGGAGGGTATATAGGTCTGGAAATGGCTGAAGCTTTCCACTCTCAGGGATTGACTGTACATATAGTAGAATTATTACCACACATCTTAAGCTCTTTCAGCCCTGAAATAGTTGAAGTAGTTGAGAAAGATATCCAAAATTATACTACATTACATATGGGGAAAAGGGTTAACAAGATCAGTAAAACTGATGAGGGGAAACTATCTATTCTTCTGGAAGATGGACAGAGCAAACAACAGGAAAATTTAGAAACAGAAATGATCCTAATAGCAACAGGGATAATACCAGAGACTGCTCTGACTAAAGAGGCAGGCATAGAATTAGGTCTGACAGGAGCTATTATTACCGATGAATATGGTCAAACCAACGTTCCGGATATCTTTGCTGCTGGAGACTGTACTGAGGTAAAGAGTGTTGTAACAGATAATAATATCTACCTTCCTCTCGCTTTGACAGCCAATCGTAATGGGAGGGCAGTGGGCAGTACCATAGGAGGCAAAAAGACACCCCTAACACCAATAGCCGGCACTGCTGCAGTTAAGGTATTCCATCTGGAGGTAGCTACAACAGGGATTATGGATACAGAAATTGCAAAAAAATATGGGTTTGAACCGGTAAAAATTACTATTGGCGGTTACTCCAGAGCTGGATACTGTCCTGGTGCAAAACCATTAAGGATCAGCTTAATGGCAGATAAAAATAGCAAAAGAGTGCTGGGTGGCAGCATGGTGGGAGAAGAAGGAGTAGCAAAAAGAATTGATATCATTGCCACATCTCTTTATAGCAAGCTTACGGCTGAAGAAATGGAAAATTTAGACCTGGCCTATGCACCACCCTTTTCACCAGTTTGGGATCCTATTCTTAATGCAGCCAGGGTTTTAAACGGAAAATTGGGATAGAAGGTAGAATATGTAACAAATAAATAAAGAGTAATACTTGCCTAAAAGAATGGGTCTCTATTTTAATCTAACAGGGGAACGAACACATATTGCTCTACAGTGGTATGTTTAATTATCTTTCCTTCTTCTTTCTTGAGAATAATCAGGGGGCCATAAGTATGCGGGCAGACAAGAATACCTCTTTCTTTGAGAGTTTTTTCTGCTAATCGGAAAATTAAATCTTCCTGTGTCTGTCTGATACCGGCAGTAATAATGATTCGGTCATATTGTTCATGCCAGCTATCTAATTGTTCGAAAATATTTAGTGTTCTAAACTCAATATTTTTTAGTTTTTTCTTATTCTGATAGCCTAGATTTTCTTTTAATATATTGAGATTTTCCTGTGCTCTTTCTATCAATTGAGGAACTATATCTAAACTCAATGTTTTACCAGGGTAAATTAAAAATCCTGCCAGACTGGCATTCCAGCCACTTCCTGCACCTAGCTCTAAAAGATTGTTTCCACTTCCAAGTTCAGCAAGCATTAGCATTCTGGCAACTGTAGATGGTTGTGATATAGTCTGATTAAAGCCAATAGACAGAGCAGTATCCAGGTAGGCATCCTCCCTATTACGGACAAAATACACTCTATCTATTACCTGCATAGCCTCTGTAATATGGTTCAAATATTCTTTTTCTATATCTTTGACAGCAAGATATGATAAATTATGTTTAACACTTTTTACCAAATGTTCCATATCCATGATTAAAACCTCTGTAACAAAAATATTAAAAATTTAGAAAATTTATCTAAATTATATTATAACTATACCACTATTTGTTTACTTTTAACATTAACAGAACATCTATAGTGTATCCAGATAAACGAGACAGGTTGTCTGTTTAATAATTGTTTTATTTCTTTAATATAATTGCAGCACAGATTACTGGAAAGGCCCCTGAATGTATTTAGACAGAATAATCCCAGGGTTATTAAAATCATTTAATAAAGCATAGCAAGCCAGAGCATGAATAAATTCAACAGGATAATCCATCTGATTCCATACCTGAAAACCATCACCAGCCAACCAGGCTATTCCCACTCCTTTGTAATAATCCGGTTTTTTGATATCTCCTTCTGCCTGACTACAGGCAATGATAATGGGCTTATCCTTGTTTCCCCTAAATTTTTTTCGGAAATAATCGAGTGTTCTGACAGGCGCATTTCCAGCACCAAAACCATAAATACATATTATTTTTTGGTTAAGGCTTATCATTGCCTCCATTCCTGGAACACACATCAACCACCCTATTTTCTGACAAATCTCTCTCACCTGCTCTATTGGAATTGATAATAATCTTTTTAATTCAAATGGAATTTTATAATATTCAGATGGGGCTACATTTCTTTTGTTATGTAAAGCCCAATCCATATTAAAATAAAAGGGTATTCCGTTTGTAGCTGTAAACACTTCCGGATGTGTAGCATGAGATTTATGTGCACGATTTCCAGGGAATAATTTCCAGTTACAATAAATCCAGACACCTGGAAATCGATAATAGACTACCTGGGCTGCACCTGGTACATTTATAGAGACATCTTCAGGTAAATAATCCAGAGTCAATTGGCTGCCGGTCAAGATAATAGGAATATTTATATCCGGGAAGCACAGGCTTAACCAGGAAGATAGGTAAGCCATTGTATCTGTGCCATATAGAATTAAAACACCATCCAGCCCATTTTCTAATTCCTGAACAATGATAGAGGTAATCTTCATCCAATGTCCGGGATCAAGGTTGGAGCTGTCTTCTCCCGGAATCCCAAAAGGCTCATGGCAGATTAATTCGACATTTTTATTTTGAAAAAAATGTTTTACATAACCATATAATGATTGAAAAGATTTTTTACTGGGACTGGTTACTTTATCATGAAGTCCACTGGCAATTGTTCCACCAGAAAATATAACCAGAATCCTATCTTTTTTCTTCATTTTTATTCCCTATTAATAATATTTATAATGAAAAGTTTTAATTCAGGATTTTTAAAGAAGACCACCTAATAAACAAACATATAGAACTGCCTGTTTCAGTTTATTTGATATATAAATTAGTGTTAGTGTATAATACAATAATAATAATCAGATATATAAAACATATCTTTTTATTATTCTATCATGTTGTAAAAAAAATCTCATGTTTGTATTGATCTTCTATTTTAAAAAAGATATATAAAATAAATAAAAATAAATTATTTCGCCTGTGTTTTGAATGCTTAGGAAAGGAGAAATTTTTATGCCAAAAGCAAAAATCGGTTTTATCGGTATTGGCATTATGGGGTTTCCCATGGCAAAAAATTTAATCAAAGCCGGACACCCTCTTATTGGCTATGCCTTAACCGAGCAATCTATATCTAAAATAGTCAGAGAAGGGGCTGAGAGAGGGGAATGCTGCGCACATGTGGCAGAAAATTGTGACATTATCATAACTATGTTGCCAGATTCATCTGATGTAGAGGATGTTATTCATAGTAAAGATGGTGTTTTGAGTGGAGCCCGTCAGGGCCAGATTTTCATTGATATGAGTTCTATTAATCCAAATGTGTCCAGGTCAATTGCCCGGGAATTATCTAAAAAAGGGATAGATATGCTAGATGCACCGGTTAGTGGAGGCCAGGAAAAAGCCCAATCGAGTTCATTGGCTATAATGGTTGGCGGAAAAGAAGAGATTTTTAATTATTGTAAACCAGTTCTCGAAGTACTGGGAAAACCGGTATTAGTAGGAGATATCGGAGCTGGCGGTACTGCCAAATTAATAAACCAGGCTATTGTCGCAGCAAATATTGCTATTATTGCAGAAGCATTTGTATTGGGTAAAAAGTCTGGTGTTGACCCTGAAAGAATATTTGCGGTAATCAAAGATGGACTGGCAGGTAGCCAATGTCTAAACGATAAAGCTCCTCGAATGTTCAGGGGAGATTATGATCCCGGTTTTCGTATGCAACTGCATGTGAAAGACCTTGCCAATATTTTGCAGACCAGTCAGGAGCTCCATAATGCAATGCCACTGACTGCACAGGTAATGGAAATGATGCAAGCTTTGATGTCTGCCGGTCATACAGAAGTAGATCATGCCGGCCTGGCACTATTTTATGAGAAGATAAATAATATTTCTTTGAAAAATTAATTTGGAATAAGAAGGGTGACAAAGATGAAGTTAAAAATAGAGGAAAAAAGAAAAGAAATCAATGATATATATAGTTTCATTTTTCAGCCAGAAGAACCTGTAACATGGCAGGCAGGCCAGTATGCTCTCTATAGAATTCCTCATGATAATCCTGACAGCAGAGGAGAAACACGAATTTTTACCATATCCTCACCCCCATTTCAAAATAAGATTATGCTTACCACCCATTATTTCTTTGAAAAAAGCAGTTCATTTAAAAAAGCTCTCTTTGCCAAAAAGGCCGGAGAAATTATTGATGTAGTTAAAATTGACGGGAATTTTACAGTAAACAAAGATGATAAAAGCCTGGTGTTTATTGCCGGTGGAATTGGTATAACACCATACCATTCAATTCTTTTAGAATTAGAAAAAAATGGGGATAGTAGAGATATTATACTTATTTACAGTAATAAGAATATAGATAACGTTACCTTCAAAGATACCCTGGATAATCTGGCTAAAAGTTATAACAGGCTAAAGATCAACTATATATTTTCACCGCAACGGGCTGATGAGGATTTTATTAAAAAGACAGTTCCAGATCTACAGAAAAGTACTTTTTATATATCTGGACCCATGGTAATGGTTAAAACAGTGGAAGAATCTCTTCAAAGGTTGAATGTAGAGAAGAAAAATATAAAAAAAGATTATTTCCCTGGCCTTAATGGACAATAAGTCCCTGTTTTAAAAAATATCCAAATGGCATAATATATACACCACACACATTTAAAAATAAAGGAAGTTTTCTAAAATGGCAGTAAATTTAGATTTAGAAGAAAGAAAAGGCATAGTGGTTATAGGTGGTGCCAATATTGATGTAAAAGGAAAACCAAAAAATGTCATTCAATGGAATACTTCTAATCCAGGAACTATTCGTGTTAGCCATGGTGGAGTGGGTAGAAATATTGCCCATTATCTGGGATTGCTCAATATACCGACAAACTTTTTAAGTGCAGTAGGTGATGATGATGATGGCAGAGAGATATTGGAGAAGTTGAGACATATTCATGTTCAGACTGAAGAGGTAATCCTATCTAAGAAAGATACCACGGGAAAGTATATAGCCATCTTAGATGAAAAGGGAGATTTACAGGTGGGAGTGAGCGATACTGAGATTATGAAGAGGATTACGCCACGCTATCTCATTGCCAAAGCGGGAATTATAATGAAAAAACGTTTTGTTATAATAGATACCAATCTTACTCCCAGGGCTATTCATTATATAGCATCACTATGCAGCAGAGAAAAGATCTCCCTGATTGTTGATCCGGTATCTGTAGTTAAAAGCAGGAAGTTATTAGGAATTTTATCAAAAATCAGTTTCCTGACTCCCAATCTTGACGAGCTCAGTGCCCTTTCAGGTATAGTGGTAAAAAAGGCTATTGACCGTCAGATGGCAGTAGAAAAGCTAATGAAAAAAGGTGTTAAAAATATTGTCATAACTGGCAGTACCAGAGGTGTTTATATTTATTCCGGGCAAACTCCCAGAGGAGAATTTATTCGTATCAGGAGAAGGAAGATAGTAGACTGTACCGGTGCAGGTGATGCGCTGGTGGCAGGAATGGCTTATGGACTATATAATAACTATGGACTTTATCAGGCTGTCCAAATAGGTCTTATAATATCAGATTTAAAACTAACATCCCCTGATACAGTTTACTCACAGCTCGATGAGACTGTACTTAAAAAACAGATGGTAAGGATGTTTAGAATAACATAATGCACGGTTATTTTGAAATTAGAGAAGAAATTAGAGAAGAAATAGGCAAAGGCAAAAAAGGCAAACCGGTCATAGCATTGGAATCAAATCTTTTTACACATGGACTGCCTTTTCCTGAAAATATCGATACTGCTTTTCAAATGGAAAAGAATATTCGCGATCATGGCGCCATTCCAGCAACCATAGCGGTATTAAATGGTAAAATAAAAGTTGGATTGAACCATGATGAGATTGAGAAATTAGCCCGCTCCAGGAGTGTTGTTAAAGCCAGCAAAAGAGATTTATCGGCAATTATTACCAAAGGAATGGATGCTGGCACTACAGTAGCGTTGACTATGTGGATAGCACATCACAGCCAAATACTATTTTTTGCAACAGGGGGTATCGGTGGTGTTCATAGCGACTATGGTGGTGAATATCCTATGGATATTTCATCTGATCTGACCGAGTTATCCAGAACTCCGGTTGCAGTAATCTGTTCTGGAGCAAAAGCTATTTTAGATCTTCCCCGAACACTGGAATACTTAGAAACCATGGGAGTCCCTGTTCTGGGTTATCAAACAGAAGAATTACCAGCTTTTTATAGTCAATCAAGCCACTTAAAAGTTGATTATTCTTTAAAAGACACCCGGGAAGCTGCCCTGGCTATCTTAAACCACTTACAGTTAAAACTGGGCACCGGATTATTGATCGCAAATCCGGTACCTACTGAATTTGCTATAAGTAAAAAGAAGATGGACAACTGGATAGAACAGGCAAAGAAATTGGCTTATCAAGAAAACATCAAAGGTAAACAGATTACTCCATATCTATTGAATAAAATAAAAGAACTGAGTGAAGGAAGAAGTTTAAAAGCAAATATTGAGCTTCTAAAACATAATGCCACTATTGCAGCACAGATTTCAAATGCTTATCAAGAAATACTTCGCTCTATCTCTGATAAATAAGATAATATTAGAGTTTTAGATATAATTTTTTACATTTTAATTATAAATATACATCGCTTTAAAATTATGTAGATTATCATGAGATAGACATTTCATTGGCAATAACATTTCCAACCTTTTTAAAGCCCTTTTACGTCTATAATTAATCATTTGCTGTGATTCATCTAATATTTTTCCTATTTCTAGGTCACGATACCCCCACCAGTAATATAGTAAAATAATCTCGCGATCCTGTTTATTAAGTTCATTTAAACATTCTTCCAGAATCATTTTTCCTATATAATTTACTGAATAATAATCCATAAATATTGTTTCCTTCCATATCGGTATAAAATATATGCCTAAAGATATCTTGCCTCAGGTGTTAGGTTATATTTTTTGTGATAAAATACACCAGACAAAAAAGTAAAAACCTCTTTCACCTATCTTACGGTCTTAAATTGCGATCTCCAGTACATCCAGAGCCCCCATTTAATCCTTTTTTTCATATAGCCGGCAAAGGTAACAGGTGGCATTGGCTGATATTTATAAATACCACTAATAAAACATAATACTCCCTGTTGATATGCATCATCATATTCCAGGCCCATTTGTGTGAAAGAGCCTGCCTGTTTTTTCAATAAAGGATTAAATTTTCCTATTAATTCCAGCATGGCCTCCTGATCCCTTTCCTTAGCTTTTTTGATCAAAATATCCATTTCTTCCATAGCTGTTGTTTTCCTCCTTATTTCTTTTATAAGCAAATTGAAGTTTTAATAAAATAATTTTTGTTGATAACTGTTTCTGGTTTATAATAGATTAAGAAAGAATGGCGTGTAGTCTAAAATAGATAAAAAAAGAATTAAAATTTACTAAATATTTACTAAAAATAAATTAGATATTGAAAAGAATAAAAATTCATATAAAAATATAAGAAAATAAGATTTACGCAAGAACATTACCTCAACAAAACGAATGTAATTGTGTAGTTTAAAGATAATTCAGGAAAATTGTAGATAAAAAGGAGAGACGGTACTACAGGTTTATAATACTAGTGTCCGGATAATCCAAAAATTTAATAAGTTATATAAATATAGGTTAGAATAGATTTTAGAAATGGTACTGTTATTCTTTTTGTATTTATGTTCATACCGATAGGCAAAACCTTTTAGATATTTAATATAATTCAGGTTTTAGTTAGGGGAAAGCGGTATCAATATGAAAAAGAAAAAAGTCGGGATACCATATGCTCTATTTTTTTATGAATACTATTCTCTCTGGGAGGAGTTCTTATCTCGCCTGGGTGTAGAGATAATACTTTCAAAGCAAACTAATAAGAGTATTCTTGAATTGGGAGTACGCTCATCTTTGAGTGATATATGTCTACCGGTAAAGGTATTTTATGGTCATGTTTTGAGTCTGTCCGGTCATGTCGATTATATTTTAATTCCTAGAATGGTATGTATTGAAAAAGGCGCCTTCTTTTGCCCCAAAATTATTGGTTTACCCGATATGATTAAATCATCACTCACCTCCTTATGTCCTGTAATCAGTCCTATTATCGATGTTAGAAAATCTTATGGAACATGGAAAAATACTCTATTTCAGGTAGGACATCTGCTTTCTGAAAATTCTCTGGCTATCTCCAGAGCCTTCTCTACCTCATGGGATAATTTCCAGAAAAACTATATAGCACATCTATTAGACCCGGATATACTCAAACCAGAGCCATTTATTAACCATGATAAAAAAGGTAGCTTAAAACAAACAGGGGAGGGATTGGTTAATATTGCTGTAGTTGGTCATGACTATCTTATTGAGGATTCTTATATTAATCTCAATTTAATTGAAAAATTAAAAAATATGAAAGTCAATGTGATGACCCCAGGAATGGTGCACCCCAATTTAATCAAAAAACAATTGAAAAAATTATGCAAACCCATTTTTTGGACTCTTTCTCGCAAAGTGGTAGGTGCAACATTATACTATTTTGAAAACAGAGTAGAAGGTGTTATACATCTAACCTCTTTTGAATGTGGAGAGGATTCAATGGTCGGTGAATTGATCCACCATCAAAGTCAGCGTTACCCGGAAGTATCTTATGCAGAATTTGTTTTTGATGAACATTCAGGAGAAGCAGGTATCAATACACGTATTGAGGCTTTCCTTGATATGATCAGGAGGAAAAAAAGAAATGAAATTAGCTTTACCCCGTCTTGGTAATATTGATGTAATGAATGAGACTATCATTACTGATATGGGTCATGAACTGATAAAGACACCTCCTAACAGCAAAAAGACTCTGGACCTCGGAGTCAGGCATTCACCCGAGTACTGCTGTTTACCGCTTAAGATTGTTCTGGGTAATTTTATTGAAGCTTTAGAGCTTGGTGCTGAAGGGCTAATAATGGCCGGTGGATGGGGCCCCTGCCGTTTCGGCTATTATGCCCAGGTGCAGCGGGATATACTCTTAGATCTGGGCTATAAATTTAAAATGATTATTGTGGAGATACCTCGTGGAAACTGGAGAATGTTATGGGAAAATTTAAATATTTTACGTAATAACAGAAGCTGGCTTTATTTCATTAACCAGTACAGGTTTGCCTGGCAGAAGATACTGTTAATGGAGAAACTGGAGAACAAAGTATTACAGATTCGTCCTAGAGAGAAGGTTAGAGGTGAATCTTCCCGTATATTAAAAGAGAGTATGCTTAAGATTAAAAAAGCCAAAGACCATGATACTCTGAAGATAATTGAAGAAGATACTTTAAATAAATTTTATAAAATTACTGATTTTGGAAAACAAAATCTGATTAAAGTTGCCCTGGTTGGTGAGTTTTATGTTACACTTGAGCCTTTTAGCAACCATTACCTGGAAGAAAAGTTGGGATATCTTGGAGTAGAAGTATTTCGTAAAAATACCATTGAAGCCTGGATTGGTCCTATCATGAGATTGAAAATTTTTAAGGACAGCTTCAAGGAAGAAAAAGAGATAGAGGAAGCGGCATACCATTATCTGGCACATTCAGTAGGAGGAGAAGGGCAAATTACTGTTGGGAATGTAGTGTTAGCACATGAAGAGGGATTAGATGGAGCTATTCAGGTCATCCCCTTTACCTGTATGCCTGAGATTGTTGCAGAGACAATTTTGAAAAAAGTAAGTGAAGATTTAAATTTCCCTACTCTAACCCTGATATATGATGAGCAGACTGGTGAGGAGGGTCTAAATACCCGTATAGAGGCTTTTATTGATTTACTTAAAAAGAGGAGGAAGGGAGTAGTTTAGCTGGTATGAAAGTATTTTTAGGTATTGATGTTGGAGCGGTAAGTACTGATCTAGTCTTATTAGATGAGAATAATAATGTTCTCAGTGATGTTTACCTCAGAACACAGGGACAACCTATTAAAATGATCAAAGAAGGTCTCTCCATTATCAGAGAAGAGAATCAAGGTATATCCCTGAAGGTAATGGGAGTTGGCACTACCGGGAGTGGAAGAGTATTAGCTGGTGCAATAGCAGGGGCTGATATTGTGAAAAATGAGATTACTGCACATTCAGTAGCTGCATTATATCTAAACCCGGAAGTGCGTACTATCTTTGAGATAGGGGGACAGGA
>CAZLMD010000019.1:18721-22100 GCA_964560535.1 uncultured Atribacterota bacterium | reverse complement strand
AAATAATTGATTTTAAAAAGATAATCGGACAAGAAAAACCCATTCAACAACTAAAAAATATAATAAAGAATGAGAAAATAGGCCATGCCTATCTTTTTACAGGCAGTGAAGGTATTGGTAAAAAGCTTACAGCTATTGCCTTTTCTAAGGCTGTTAATTGCGATAGTCTGTCGGAAGATTTTGACCCCTGCAATGAGTGTCCTTCTTGTTTGAAGATTGATAATAGTACACATTCTGACTTTCAAATAATCTCATCTGAAAACTCTGTCATTACTATAAACCAGATTCAAAATATAAAAAATATTATTTACTTACAGCCCTTAGAGGGAAGAAAAAAGATATTTTTGATAGATGATGCACACAAAATGACTGTAGAAGCCTCTAATGCCCTGTTGAAGATATTGGAAGAACCGCCGGCATTCGCTGTACTGATATTGATAACAGATACACCGGATAATATATTGCCGACTATTATTTCCAGATGTAACAGGGTATCCTTCTTCCCAATAAACAGAGAAAGCCAGAAAGAAGTATTAATAAATATGCATCAGGATCTGGATAAAAGACTGTTGGAAGAAATTATCCTCTTTTCTTCCGGTAGTTTCGGAAAAGCCATAGAGTTAATCGGTGACCTTTCAGCCATAAAAGAAAAGAATAATTTTCTGGAATGGTTAATAGATACAAATCCAGAACAGATGGTAAATAAACTATTCTCCTCATCAGAAAAAGAGCTGACCGGTATCCTGAACTCATTCTTAGATTTTACAGAAGTGATGGTTCTCTGGTTTCGTGATATACTGTTTTTTCAATTAAAATTAGGACCGGAAATACTATCTTTTCCTGAACGTATAGATAAAATAAAGGAATTTGCGAACTATTACTCTCAAGAAAAGATAATTACTTCTTTAGAATATTTAACAGAAATACCAGAAAAAGTAAGAAAATATATTCAACCCAAAATATTATTAGAGAATTTTATTATACAATTAGGTGATTAATGTGTCCAAAGTCATTGGAATTCAATTTCGTCATTCAAGCGTTATATATTATTTTAAATATGGTAAATATGTACTGGAGGAACAGGATCTCTGTGTGGTAAAGACTTCAATGGGATTAGATATCGGGAAAGTGGTTACACCGATTTTGACTCTTACACCGGAAGAATTGGAAGAACCTCTAAAAAAAATCGTCCGTAAAGCCACAAAAGCTGATCATGAAAAATGGAAAAGAATACAGACAGAAGAGCGTGAAGCATTCATAATAGGCATGGAAAAAATAAGTAAACTCAATCTGGAGATATACTTAATAAATTGTAAGTACTTATTTGATAAAAGCCGTCTGATATTCTATTTCTATGCAGATAACAGGGTAGATTTTCGTGAATTGGTCAAAGAGCTTGCTGCAAGATTTAAAACTAAAATTGAACTAAAACAGATAGGAGTAAGAGATAAGGCAAAAATGGTTGGCGGATTGGGTATATGCGGCAGACCGTTATGCTGTTCTGTTTTTTTAACTGAGTTCAAACCGGTTCCAATCAATGTAGCTAAGATGCAGAGTGTAGCCCTCAATCTTTCTAAAATATCGGGAACATGTGGCAGGCTAAAATGCTGTCTTAACTTTGAAGCTCAATTTTATCAGGAAGAATTGAAAAGATATCCTAAAATGGGCAGCCAGATAAGAACAAATGATGGTAAAGAAGGAAAAGTCGTAGAAATTAATGTTTTAAGCAAATATATGGTAATTGAAACATTAGAAAAAGAAGATAATGAGAGCATTAAAAATAGGATTAAACTGCCTGTTGAGGAATGGCAGAATAGTAATAAGAAGATAAATAGAGAAACAAAACATGCAAAAAATAATTCTACAACCAGGAGAAATAATTGAATCTCTGGGTGAACACCAGCTAAAAGTTATTCAAAGTAAGGATAGCTATTGCTTTTCGATAGATACTATCTTATTAGCACAATTTATTAATGTAAAGAATAGGGAAAAAATCATTGACCTCGGTACAGGTTGCGGAATAATTCCCCTTCTAATATACCATCCTGACAAAGATAATATTATTTATGGGGTGGAAATTCAAGAAAAATTAGCCTCAATTGCCAGAAAAAATGTTGCTTTAAATAATCTTGATGAAAAAATTTTAATCTTACAGGAAGATATAAATAATCTCAGAGAGAGATTGTCAGGCGAATCCTTTGATATTGTTGCCACAAACCCTCCCTATATTCCAGGCGGAAGAGGGAAGAGCATCTCTAATGAGGAACAGCTGATTGCCAGACATGAGATAAATATAAATCTGGATAGTATTCTAAAAATCAGCAGATATCTTTTGAAAAAAGGTGGCAGATTATATTTAATACATAGGGCAGATATATTTGTACCTATCGTCCAGACACTAAAAAAATACAGCTTTGAACCGAAGGTATTACAATTTGTCTACACCAAAAAAGACAGAGAAGCAAAAAGGTTCCTTCTTGAAGCAAGAAAAGAAGGTGGAACTGAATTAAAAGTCCTTCCACCATTATTTTTACAAAAATAATAAAAAAGTAGTATATTAAAGAATATGAAGATATGCTGGGAGATGGCTGAAGAAACAATTAAATAATATTCTTCAAAAAAAGGCTTTATAAAACTATTAGCCATAAACTATAATTTTTCTATTTTAAAGGTTCTCTATGGAAAAACAGCAATCTGGTGAATTATATATTTGCGGTACACCGATTGGTAATCTGGAAGATATTACTTTACGCTGCCTCTCAACTTTAAAGAGAGTAGATTTGATTGCAGCAGAAGATACCCGGCATACCAGAATATTATTAAACCACTATAATATCAATAAACCGATTATCAGTTACCATAAATATAGCAAAGAAAAGAAGGTAGATTACATTTTACAGCTTTTAAAAGAGGGAAAATGTATCGCCTTAGTATCAGATGCCGGAATGCCTGGTATATGTGACCCCGGATTTGAAATTATCAATAAAGCCATAGAAGATAATATCGCTATAATACCTATTCCCGGTGTTTCAGCTTCAACCACAGCTCTGGTAGTATCAGGATTTGCCATGGAACGTTTCGTCTTTGAAGGGTTTATTCCCAGAAAGAAAAAAGAAAAAGAAAAGTTTTTTACTGAGCTGCAGGATGAAGAAAGGACTATGATATTCTACGAAACACCGCATAGGATAAAAGATACCCTGTTAATACTCAAAAAGATAATCGGTGATAGAAGAATTGTTATAGCCAGAGAATTGACTAAATTGTTTGAGGAAATAATCAGAGGAGATATCTCTAACGTTATAGAAACACTGAGTTCTAAGGATATTAAGGGAGAGATTACCATTGTTTTAGAAGGAAACAGGTTTGTAGAAAAGGAAAA
>CAZLMD010000019.1:9405-18621 GCA_964560535.1 uncultured Atribacterota bacterium | reverse complement strand
CTATCTATCTATCAAGTTGTTTAGTTATCAGGAAATTTTGTCAAGAGAAAGGATATTAAATGAGCCATGGACAAGAATAAAGTATTTTATATTACCACACCTATCTATTATGTTAATGATGTCCCACATATCGGACATGCCTATACCACTATAGCAGCAGATACTATGGCCAGGTTTAAAAGACTTAGAGGTTTTGATGTTCTTTTTGCCACAGGCACAGATGAGCATGGACAGAAAATTGCCAAATCAGCCGAACAGGCTGGAATGAAGCCACAGGAGCTGGCAGATAAGGTAGTAGTAAAATTTAAAGATCTCTGGACTGTTCTGAATATTAAACCAGATGATTTTATCAGAACAACTGAAAAACGTCATGAAGTAGTAGTACAAAAAATATTCAACCTTTTATACGAAAAAGGAGATATTTATAAAGGAAAATATGAAGGCTGGTATTGCATTCCCTGTGAAACATTCTGGCCTGAAAGTCAGATAGAGGGCAATTTATGCCCTGACTGCGGCAGACCTATTGAAAAGTTTCAAGAAGAGACCTATTTTTTCAGAATGAGTAATTATCAGGAAAGGTTGCTGGATCATATAAAAACACACCCTGATTGTATAAAACCGGAATCAAGAAAGAATGAAATTATAAGTTTTATAAAAAAAGGATTAAAAGATCAGAGTGTAACCAGATTAAAGTCAAGTTTGAATTGGGGAATAGATGTACCCTTTGATAAAAATCATGTAATATATGTCTGGTTTGATGCATTGATAAACTATCTTACTATAGCAGGATACGGCATAGATGAAGAGAAGTTCAATTTATACTGGCCGGAAGTAGTACATTTAATCGGTAAAGATATATTGAGATTCCACACCATTATCTGGTTTACTATGTTGATGGCTGCAGATATAAAGCCTCCCAGAATGGTCTTCTCACATGGCTGGTGGACCAGTGAAGGCGAAAAGATGTCAAAATCGAGAGGAAATGTTATAGACCCATATCAGGTTGCAGCAGAGTTCGGCACAGATGCTTTTCGTTACTTTCTGTTGAGAGAACTCTCTTTTGGACAGGATGGCAATTTTTCCCGTCAGCTTCTTATTAAACGTATCAACTATGATCTGGCTAACGATCTGGGTAATCTGCTCAGCCGGACAGTCGCCATGACTATTAAATTCTGTGATGGTGAAATACCGATACCTTCTGATAATAGTAAAGATGAAATATTTGATAAAGAGCTGCAGAACCTGGCTGGAGAAGTAGTACAGCAAATAGAAGAGAATATGAATCATATGTCTTTCAACCTTGCCTTGGAGAATATCTGGTCATTGATAAAAAGAACCAATAAATATATTGATCAGACTGAGCCATGGCTTTTAGGCAGAGATAAAAATAAGAAGGATAGATTGGAACAGGTCATATACCATCTCAATGAATCTCTCAGGATAACTGCCATATTGTTATACCCCTTTATGCCCGAAACCTCTCATAAGATATGGCAGCAATTAGGAATAAAGGATAATCTTGAGGATGTGTCCATACCGGAAGATACCCGCTGGGGTAAGATGAAATCAAATACTGTTGTAAAACCCAATAAGACCCTCTTCCCCAGAATTGAAGAAGTAAAAGAAGATAGTTCTTCTGATACTGCTGCATGTCAATCAAAAGAAGATGGGGATAGGAAAATAGCTGAACAGCAGGGCTCAACCATATCTATAGCAGATTTCCAAAAAATGGATTTGAGAGTGGGGAGAGTTATTTCAGCAGAAGAAGTGCCTGGAGCCAGTAAACTTTTAAAAATCTGTGTTGATTTTAAAAATGAACAGAGAACACTTGTTGCAGGCATAAAAGAGTTTTATTCACCGGAAAACATTGTAGGGAAAAATATTGTTGTAGTATATAACCTGGCTCCTGCCAGGATCAGAGGAATTGAATCACAGGGTATGCTTCTGGCGGCTTCAGATGGAGAGAAAGTCGTACTTTTAACGACAGATCAGGAGATGCCACCAGGCAGTAAAATAAGATAGTTTAAAGTATATGGCTTTAAAATCTCTTAAATATAGTATAATTAGAAATATATAAGGAAAAATTATGGGTACTGATAATAAACAGAATGACACTAATAACAATTCTGAGAAAAAAGTTAAGCAGAGCAGACAGAGTAAGCAGAGCAGGATTATTGAAAAAAATATCAATAGAGTAGTGATAGTCTTTTTACTGTTAATGGTTGTGTTATCAATATACAGTATAAAACAGTATGAACAGCTTCATCAGACCTTTGTGAATTTAAACCAGTCCTACAATAATTTACAGGAAGAGAACAGGATTTTCAAAGAGACCGTAGATGAACAGAACATTAAACTGGACGATCTTAATGAAAAGATTGACAAATTTTTGATAGATAAAATCAGCAAAGAGCAATTTACTGAAGTTTATGTGCAGATTAAAGAATTAACTGGTATGATGTCTGAAGAAAAGAAGAGAGAATACTATCTAGACCGTATTGTTAACATAGTTTCCAACAATGGAGAACTTGATAGTGAAACAGTCTATGAGATAGCAAAAAATATTTACGAGATTTCACTCAAATATAAATTTAATCCATTCCTGATCTGTGCACTGATCAAAGTGGAAAGCGATTTCAGGACAGACTCTATTTCTGATTCCTATGCATATGGACTATGTCAGGTTAGCCGGCTGATTGCCAAAGAGCTGGCAAAAAACCTCGGCATAGAATGGGATGGAGCTGAAAAGACCCTGCTCAGTCCTGAGAAAAATATTCAGATAGGCATACATTATCTCTCAATGCTCTATAATGATTTCGGAGAAATGAAACTGGCTTTGACTGCATACAACTATGGCCCATTTAAAGTTCAGGAATTTATATCTCAAAACAATGGTGTCCCTAATGGTTATGCTGACAGGATACTGGATTATTATGCCAGATATAGAGGTTTCAAAATCGATGAAATCGATGAAATACTCAATGGGGACAGCGAAGAATACAGTTGTCTTTAATATCAGGAACAATATTTCACAATAAGCATTTATTAAGGAGGCAGGCGAATTGGAAAAGAATTACCTATTTACTTCTGAATCTGTTACCGAAGGCCATCCGGATAAGATTGCAGATCAAATATCTGATGCCATATTAGATGATATATACCGGCAGGATTTAGAGTCCAGGGTAGCTGTTGAAACATTAGTTGCCACAGGCTTGGTATTGGTTGCCGGGCAGATTACCACTCAAGGGTATGTCAATATACCGAAGATTGTTCGTGACACAGTAAGGGAAATTGGCTATACAAGGGCAAAATATGGATTTGATAGTGATACATGTGCAGTATTGACCACTATTGAAGAACAATCTAAGGATATTGCGCGTGGAGTTGATTTCGCCTGGGAAGTTCGTGAAGATAAAAAAGAACCTGAAGAAGATATTATTGCCTCTACCGGTGCAGGTGATCAGGGCATGATGTTCGGCTATGCTTGCCGTGAAACACCGGAATTGATGCCATTACCTATATCTATGGCACACAAGTTGACATACCGCCTGGCAGAGGTCAGGAAAGAAAGAATATTACCATACCTGAGGCCTGATGGAAAATCTCAGGTTACAGTACAATATGTAAATGGCAACCCGCAAAGGGTTGAAGCAATAGTTATCGCTGCACAACACCACCCCAAAGTAGCAATAGAAATGCTGCGTGATGAAATTAGAGAGAATGTTATAAATGCAGTTATTCCTGAAAAGTATATTGATGAAAATACTAAGATATTTATCAATTCAACCGGCAGGTTCGTTATCGGCGGTCCACAGGCAGATACCGGGTTAACCGGCAGAAAAATAATAGTTGATACATATGGGGGAGTGGGCAGCCATGGAGGAGGCTGTTTTTCAGGTAAGGATCCTACTAAAGTAGACCGTTCCGGAAGTTATGCGGCAAGATATATTGCCAAGAATATAGTTGCCTCCGGTATAGCTGATAAATGTGAAATACAGCTCGCTTATGCCATTGGAGTAGCCAATCCGGTTTCTATTATGATTGATACATATAATACTGGAAAAATTCCTCATGAAAGAATTGTTCAACTGGTAAATGAACATTTCGACTTAAGACCTGCAGCTATAATAGAAGACCTTAAATTAAAAAGGCCTATCTATAAAAAGACAGCAGCATACGGGCATTTCGGACGAGAATTAGATGAGTTTACCTGGGAAAAAACAGATAAAGCTGATATTTTAAAAAAAGAGCTGTAATACTTGATAAATAAGAGATTAAGTAGATAGTAATCATGCTATCCTCCTCTTCAAAATAAAAAATATTAAAAAGAGGTATAATAATGAATATTACAGAACTTCTAAAAATTACCAGTCAAATGGATGCATCTGATCTTCATTTAACAGTAGGCGTTTCTCCGACATTGAGGATTAATGGTTTGCTGACTAAATTAGAATATCCTGAATTGAGTGAAAACGATGTCGTAGAGATGATATACAGTATCTTGAGCGAAGAGCATCGTAAAAAATTTGAAAAACAGAAGGAAATAGACTTTTCCCTGGAAATCGTTAATGGTGCCCGGTTCAGAGCAAATGTCTTTATGCACAGGCGTGGAATAGCAGGAGCTTTCCGGCTGATCCCCGAAAAGATTAAAACATTGGAGGAATTGGGTTTGCCTCAAAAACTGGCTGATTTTACCAGGAAACCAAACGGATTAGTCCTGGTCACCGGGCCGACAGGGAGCGGTAAATCTACCACCATTGCCAGTCTTATAGATATTATAAATGAAGAACAGAGACTACATATTATAACAATAGAAGATCCTATTGAATTTATTCATAATCACAAAAATTGTATTATTGATCAGCGGGAAGTCGGGCTGCATACTGATTCTTTTTCATATGCTTTAAGAAGTGCCCTCAGGGAGGATCCTGATATCATCATGGTTGGAGAGATGAGGGATCTGGAAACAATCTCAATGGCTGTTACGGCAGCCGAAACAGGACATCTGGTCTTTTCTACACTCCATACAAATAGTGCAGCCGAAACAGTTGAACGTATAATTGACGTCTTCCCGGCACATCAACAGAGGCAGATACGTATTCAGCTTGCAGAATCTCTGCAGGGTGTCATTACACAGACTTTACTTCCCAATGTTGACCAGACCAAACGGTTTCCGGCAATAGAGGTAATGATGGCAACACCTGCTATTAAAAATATTATACGTGAAGAACGTATCCACATGATACCTGCAACTATACAGAGTTCACAGCAATATGGAATGCAGACACTCGATCAGTCTATCAGGCAATTATATCTTAATCATATGATTGACCGGGATACTGCTACATCTAAGGCAAATGATCCTAAGTTTGTTGTTTCACGCTAATTCACACTAATTGAAGTTAATTTTAAGATTTTAAACTATCTTTTCTTTTTTATATTAACAAAAGACAGATATTCAGGGGTATATTATGACAGAGAGTAAGGGAAAAAAGTTGGGAGAAATATTATTTGATTATAAAATAATATCCAGAGATGATTTAGAAAAAGCATTAGAAGAGCAGATGACTAAAAATAGAAGAATCGGACAGGTATTACTTGAATTAAAACTCGTTACACAGGATCAGATTAACTGGGTTTTAAGCAAACAATTAGACATTCCTTATATCCAGGTAGAGACTACACAATTAGACTTAGAATTATTAAAAAAATTCCCGGACTATTTGATTAAAAATTATAATATCATTCCTTTAATAGAGATAAATGATACTCTGGCAATAGCCATGAGCGATCCGACAGATGAAGAAGCTCTTCAAAAAATAAAGTCTTTCTATAAAAAAAATATAGAAGTATCTCTGGCTTCATTCAAAAATATTTTTGAAATGATTCAATATATCGAAGAAGAATATCCAAATTTTTGGGAATAGAACATATATTAAAAAAATTTTACAGTACTTTTTGTAATACTACTACTATATTGCAAGAGATGAGGCAGATAAATGGATTTTACAATACAGGATATCTTAATTAAAGCTAAAGAGAGAGAAGCTTCGGATGTTCATTTAAATGTTGGCATCCCGCCGGTCTTCCGTTTAAATGGTAAATTGGTAAAGAGTGAATTTCCAGTCCTGAAGGCAGAAGATGTTCATAAGATGATATATAGTATTCTGTCTGATAACCAGAAAGGATCTTTCGAAAAAGATAAACAGTTCGACTTTGCCTATGAAATACCCGATGTCTCACGGTTCAGGATTAATATTTTTCGACACAGGTTAGGGGAGGCAGCAGCTATAAGGCTGATACCAACCAGAATAATGTCTATTGACCAATTAGGGTTGCCTGATATTATCAAAACATTAGCAGAACATATGAGAGGGATTGTTCTTGTTACAGGACCAACCGGAAGCGGCAAATCGACTACACTGGCTGCATTGATAGACATTATTAATAAAAACCGGTATGAACATATCATATCAATAGAAGACCCCATTGAATATATTCATCAGCATAATAACTGTGTTGTTTCACAGAGGGAAATCGGAGACCATACCGATTCCTTTGCCAGTGCCTTAAGGGTTGCATTACGTGAAGATCCTGATGTTATACTGGTTGGAGAGATGAGAGATTTAGAGACCATTTCCATGGCATTGAGAGCCGCTGAGACCGGACACCTCGTATTCTCCACACTGCATACAAATAGTGCTGCTGAAACTATTGAGCGGATAGTAAACTCTTTCCCGGCACACCAGCAGGCACAAGCCAGATTACAGCTGGCAGGGACTATCGAAGCTGTAATTGCACAGACTCTAATTCCTACTGCAGATGGCCAGGGCAGAGTAGCAGCGGCAGAGCTGATGATTGCTACACCGGCAATTCGTAATTTGATAAGAGATGAGAAGATATACCAGATACCATCAACTATACAGATAAGCAGAAAAATCGGTATGCAAAGCCTTGATCAATCTTTAAAAGACCTGCTCATGGCTGGAAAAATTACCAGACAGGATGCCTTAAAGAGAGCAATAAACAAAAAAGCTTTTATTGATTATATTGATTAATATAATGTTTTGACTTTATAATAAAGATTGAGTAAAATATCACCAGAATTTGTTTTTTCAATTAAAAAAAATATATTTGATAATAGATTTATAAGGGAAAGTAGATTATCAGCTATGTTAATCGAATGACATCCCTTAAGTATAAATAATCTTTTAAAAGATTATTTAAAATCTATTCGTTACAGTGCGTTAATAGAATGAGCGGAATGGAGATTATTCCATTCAATGAGGGTGGCACCACGAGAAGAAATTTTCGTCCCTGATAATACTATTTATTAATAATAACAGATAGCATTATCAGGTTTTTTGTTTATATTGGGAATATATTTTAATAACTGCTTCTTTCCAGTCAGGAACAGATTTAAATAACTTTTCTGTCAATATAGATTACTGAAAGAGATTTATGGAATCGGTATACCGCTCATCAATGTTATATTTTTAAAAGGAGATAATATTGTTATCAAGTTCACCAAAAGGAACAAATGATATACTTCCTGTCCAGATAGACCACTGGTATTATCTGGAAAGTAAGATTAAAGAAGTATTACAAAATTATGGTTATAGAGAGATCAGGACACCCGCCTTTGAACATACGGAATTGTTTGTCAGAGGAATTGGTGTATCAACAGATATCGTAAAAAAAGAGATGTTTACCTTTCAAGACCGGAAAGGCAGAAGTCTTGCGCTTCGCCCTGAAGGGACTGCACCTGTTGTCAGAGCATATCTGGAACACAACCTCGGCAGAGACAACCCTCTAAGCAAATTGTTTTATATCGGGAATATGTTTCGCTGTGAGAGGCCACAGGCAGGAAGGTATCGCCAGTTCAATCAGTTTGGTTCAGAGGCTATCGGATCTCCTTTGCCTGTTATAGATGCAGAGATAATCTCTTCATGTCTTGCCGTCTATGAACAGCTGGGATTATCTGATTTACAATTGATATTGAACAGTGTCGGATGCAGACAATGCAGGCCATCATATATAAAGAGATTAAAGGAATATTTTCAAGAAAAAAGAGATATGCTCTGTCTTGATTGTCAGCAGCGTTATGAGGAGAATACCCTTAGGATACTCGACTGTAAAAAAGAAAAATGCCAGATAGTGATACAGAAATCTCCTTCTATCCTTGATTATCTCTGTGAAGAATGTTCTGCACATTTTAATAGTTTAAAAGAATATCTGAATATTCTGGGGATCAGTTACCAGATAAACCCGCAATTAGTCAGAGGGCTCGATTATTATACTAAAACAGCTTTTGAAATCATATCTGGTGCATTGGGGGCTCAAAATGCTATTGGCGGTGGCGGAAGATATGATTATCTGGCAGAAGAGCTTGGCGGAAAACACACACCGGCAGTCGGTTTTGCAGCAGGTATGGAGAGGGTTCTGGAAACTATGATAAAACAGGGGGTAGAAATACCATCATGGAAAGGTATAGAAGTTTTTGTAGCAGTAACAGATAAAGAGCAGAATACCCTCGCTTTATCTATAGCAAATCAGATCAGAGAAAAGGGGATTTCGGCAGAGATTGACTTTCTCGGCAAGAGCTTAAAATCTCAGATGAGAACAGCAAACAGATTACAAGCCTCTTATGTGATCATTCTGGGGCCGGAAGAATTGAAAGATAATAAAGTAACAATAAAAGATATGCTTAATGGAACGCAAAAAGAAATAGGTTTAAATGATATATTGACACATATACAGAAACCTGTTTCAGATAAAAATAGCCATTGCCATTAACATATAAATCTATATTTTATTTACTAGAATGTCTGTTAATTTATAAGGAGGAGATATCCTGATGAAAGAGATTACCATATCAGATATAGGAAAACATGAAGCAGAACTTGTATCCATAAAAGGGTGGCTTTATAATCAACGTTCCAGCGGAAAAATAAAGTTTATGATTATCAGAGATGGGACAGGTTTTCTGCAAGGGACTCTGGTCAAAAGTGAAATGGAAGAACAATATTTTAATATGCTCGATGGTCTAAACCACGAATCCTCTATCATAGTAGAGGGGATTGTTAAAAAAGAAGAGAGAGCGCCAAGTGGTTATGAAATGCTGGTTAAAACTATAAAAGTAGTTCAAAATGCTGAACCGGATTACCCTATCTCATTAAAAAAACATGGTACAGGGTTTTTGATGAATTATCGCCA
>CAZLMD010000019.1:5656-9305 GCA_964560535.1 uncultured Atribacterota bacterium | reverse complement strand
ACAAGAAGACATCTTATGGAATTCTGGATGGTAGAACCAGAGGCTGCTTATTTTGATTTCAATGACAATAACCGATTACAGGAAGAGCTGGTCGTTGAGATAGTTGAACATGTTTTACAACATTGCACTATGGAATTGAAGGTATTGGAAAGAGATATTTCAGCATTAGAAAAGATAAAATCACCTTTCCCCTTCATATCTTATGATGATGCAATAAAATTGATACAGAAAGAAGGCAGTACAACACAATGGGGAGATGATCTGGGTGGAGAAGATGAGACTATCATTGCCAGACAATTTGATAAGCCGGTCTTTATTCACCATTTTCCCACAATATGTAAGGCTTTCTATATGAAGCCAGATCCTGAAAGACCTGAAACAGTGTTGGGTGCAGATCTGATAGCACCACAAGGGTATGGCGAGATAATAGGGGGAGGAGAACGTATAGATGATTATAAGCTGATAAAGGAGAGGATCAAAGAACATAATCTACCTGAAGAAGATTACCAGTGGTATATTGACTTAAGAAAATATGGCTCTGTCCCTCATTCTGGTTTTGGTTTAGGTATCGAAAGGACCGTTGCCTGGATTTGCAATCTTTCCCATATCAGAGAAACCATACCTTTCCCGAGAATGTTGAACAAGATTTATCCTTAAAGATATCTTATCTTAAAGATTAAACACAAATAACCGTTTGCTATATCCCGGTAGATAATACTGGAATACATTTTATTATATTTTATAATTTATATTAATATGGAATAAGGAGTGAACCAAAATGATTTTACCCGAAGAAAATAAAGGCACTTTAATCTGGAAAAGAACACATAGTTGTGGAGGATTGAATAAAGACAATATCGGTGAAAGTGTCACACTGATGGGGTGGGTAAATTCCCGTCGGGACCATGGGGGACTTATCTTTGTAGACTTAAGGGACAGGGAAGGGAAAACACAGATAGTCTTTGATCCCGAAATATCCAAAGATACACATCTGCTGGCACATAAAATTCGTAATGAGTATGTCATTGCAGTAAAGGGAGAGGTTCTGCCCAGAGGGAAAGATGCCATAAATCCAAATCTGAAAACAGGTGAGATAGAAGTCAAAGTCAGTCAGATGAGAATATTAAATCAATCAGAGACACCGCCTTTCAGTATCAATGACCATTCAGATATAGGTGATGACTCACGGTTAAGATACCGTTTTTTAGATTTGAGAAGACCTGAAATGCAAAATAATATAATTTTACGCCATAGAATATCATTACTGATCAGAAACTTTTTGAATGGAAGAGGTTTTCTTGATATAGAAACACCCTTTTTAACCAGAAGTACGCCTGAAGGAGCCAGAGACTATATTGTCCCCAGCAGAGTAAATCCGGGGAAATTTTATGCTCTTCCACAATCACCTCAATTATTTAAGCAGCTGTTGATGATTAGTGGTTTTGATAAATATTTCCAGATAGTAAGATGTTTCAGAGATGAAGACCTCAGGGCAGACAGGGCTCCGGAATTTACTCAATTAGATATGGAAATGTCATTTATTGAACGTGATGAATTATTCAGTCTGATAGAAGATTTGATGGTACATCTATTTAAAGAAACTCTGGGAGTTGAAATAAAGAAGCCCTTTCCCAGATATGACTATGATTATGTTATGTCCAGATATGGAGTAGATAAGCCTGACCTGAGATATGGTATGGAGATTCAGGATCTGAATGAAATATTTGCAAAGACAGAATTCAGTGCATTCTCAGAGGTGATCACATCAGGAGGCAAGATTGGCGCCATTAAGACAGAACAGCCGGATAAATTCTCCCGTAAAAATATTGATGATCTGGAGACATATATAAAATCATTTGGATTAGAACGTCTGGCATATATCCGTTTTAGAGAAGATAATCAGGTTCAATCATCTATAGCAAAATATATTTCTGAAGATGAAATATCTGCCATAAAGGATAAGATAGAGGCAAAATCAGGAGACCTTCTCTTTATAGTAGCAGGCGATAGTGAAAAGGTAAATGAAGCCCTGGGAATGTTGCGAATAAAATTGGCAAATACATTAAAGATTATTCCAGAAGGGCAATATGAATTCTTATGGGTAACCAACTTCCCCTTATTTGAATACTCAAAAACTGAAAAACGGTATTCTTCCATGCACCATCCATTCACCGCCCCTGTAGATGAAGATATTCCAATGCTGGAAAGTAATCCATATCAAGCCCGCTCCAAGGCATATGATCTGGTATTAAACGGCAATGAAGTCGGCGGAGGAAGTATCCGTATACATCAGACAGAATTACAGCAAAAGATATTCGATCTCTTAGGGATTAAAGAAGAAGAAGCCAAACAAAAATTCGGTTTCCTCTTAGAAGCACTGCAATTTGGTGCACCGCCACATGGAGGAATTGCCTTTGGTATGGACAGGCTTGCTATGATATTAGCTGGTGCCAGCTCTATCCGTGAAGTAATAGCCTTTCCCAAAACCCAAAAAGCAACCTGTCTCTTAACAGGTGCGCCGGCTGATGTCAGCCCGGAACAGTTGAAGGAATTACACCTGAAAATAGATCTTTAATATGTAGGTATGCCCGTATATTTTTAAGTTATATGGGCATACCAATACAGCTATTAACACAATGAAACGGCTAATTTGTTATATTGTTTTTTTGAAAAAAATGTGTTATATTATATTTGAAGCGTGATACATGATAAGTTACCCTGCTGTGAGCGCTTAACTGTATAAGTTTTGACCCAACACTTTTTAAAAAGGTAATCGACCTCCGAATGTGTAATGCATGCCTGTGGTTTCCCATAAGGTTACCTAAGATTAGCAGCAATGTTAATTAACTGGAAGCATAAAGCACTCGGGTAGATATCCACCTGTTTGAGGGGTCGGTATCAAAACTTGTAGTTGGCGACATGGCGGGGTTATTATTTATTCTATAAAAAATACCTCAGAATCAGGTTCACAACAAGACTAAATCCATTATTCTATTGACAATATGTTGTAAGTTGTATTATGATATTAAAGTTTGATAAACATTCCATAAGAAAACAGCTTCTCATCAGGAGAGGCGGACTGTCACCAGAAATTGTTCTGGAGTACAGTAATAAAATTACTGAACATTTAATAAATTTAGATGTTTATCAGCAAGCGACTAATATAATGCTATATATTGCTACTAAAAATGAGGTTCAAACAAAAGCAATCATAACAACTGCACAAAAGAATGGTAAAAGAATTTTTGTACCTCTAATTGTCCGGAGAGATAAAAAATTGCTTCCTTCTCTATTAATTGATTTTGAAAAAGAGCTAACCATTGGACATATGGGAATATTAGAACCCAAAAAAGAATTCTACAGAATTTACCCACCAGCTGCTTTAGATTTAATAATTGTTCCAGGTGTTGCCTTTACAGTTCAAGGGCATCGCTTAGGATTGGGTGGTGGCTACTATGACCGTTTTTTAAGCAAATTAAACCCCAAAATACTATCTATCGCACTATCTTTTGAAATTCAGATATTAAATGAAATACCCCTTGATGAAAAAGATATGGCTGTAGATTATATTATTACTGAAAAAAGAGTTATTCCAGCCAGGTCAGCAGTGGAGTGAATTCCTGTCTGTAAAATGATGCAATATAATGCT
>CAZLMD010000019.1:4160-5556 GCA_964560535.1 uncultured Atribacterota bacterium | reverse complement strand
AGCAGACTCATAATAATATTATAATATAAAATATATGATAAGATTGTCGCAACAATTAAGGAGGAAATAGCATGCTTATGGAAAAACAAGATGGTAATATGGAAGAAAAAAAGGAAACAGAAAGCCAGGATCAGATGGATATGATGATGCATGATTCCTTGGATAGTTTCAAACAAATCAGGAAAGGAGAAATAATTCGAGGAAAAGTAATTAAAATCGATGAAGAGGGATATCTGCTGGACATAAAATACAAGATGGAAGGCTTTCTCCCTGCCATTGAAGAATCTCTTCTTAGAATGGGGCAGGATAAGGTAAACCATACTCTGGAAATAGATGATGAGATAGATGTTTATGTGGAACATGTGGATGAGAAGAATGGATTGATAAACCTTTCCAGAGAAAGAGCACGCTATATGGCACTTTGGGATCACCTTATTAATGCATACAAAGCAAAAAAACCACTACAAGGCGAAGTGATTGAGAAAAACCCAAATGGATTAATTGTTGACATTGGAGTTAAAGCATTTGTTCCATTATCACAGGTGGACAATACCTTTATTACAGAAGAAGATTTAGAAAAATATATAGGTAAAACACTATCTTTCTATATCCTGAAATTAGATAAGGTTAAAAATAGTGTAATATTATCACACCGTCAGGCACTGGAAAAAGAAAGAGAATCGATCAGACAAAAAACACTTTCAAATCTGAAGATAGGGCAAATTCTTGATGGAAAAGTGGTTAACATCACAGATTTTGGAGCATTTGTCGATATCGGCGGTATCGAAGGCTTGCTGCATATTTCTGAAATTACCTGGAAAGAGATGAGAGATCCTCTCAAACTCATCCAGAAAGGTGATGAGATAAAAGTAAAAGTCATCGATTTTAACAAAGAACAGAAGAGAATCTCCCTCAGTATAAAACAGATAAATCCGAATCCATGGGATGTAGTAGATGAAAAATATAGTGTTGGTGATGAAGTTGAGGGAAAAGTTGTAAATATAAAAGATTTTGGCGGATTTATAGAATTAGAAGAAGGATTGAATGGTCTGCTCCATATTTCTGATATGTCCTGGGCATATACCAGAGATCCGCAAGAAATTCTAACAGAAAATGAAGTAATCAAAGTCAGAATCTTAGAGATTGATAAAGAAAACAGAAAGATTTCCTTAGGCTTAAAACAGCTTATGGATGATCCCTGGACAAATATTGAGGAGAAATACGCTGTAGGAAATACAGTTGAAGGAAAAATTACTCAGGTAACTTCTTATGGCGCAAATGTAGAATTAGAGCCGGGAGTATCAGGCATCATACATCTTTCTGAAATAGATTGGAAATATATTGAAAAACCTTCCAGTATACTCAAAAAATATACTGTACTACCATTACAGATAAT
>CAZLMD010000019.1:0-4060 GCA_964560535.1 uncultured Atribacterota bacterium | reverse complement strand
TACTTAAAAAAGGTGATAAACTGGAATTGAAGATAATTGAAATAAATCCGGAAAAATTCCAGATAACACTCAGCCGTAAACGTCTCTTACCAAACCCCTGGACACAAACAAGGAAAAAATATGAAGTAGGTACTATCGTAGAAGGCAGAGTAGTCAATATCACAGATTTTGGAGCATTTATCAATCTGGAAGAAAACATCGATGGTCTGGTGCCTATCTCCGAAATATCTGATCAAAGAATTGAACAGGCAGAGAGTGTACTCTCCGTTGGCGACATAGTACAGGCAATTGTAACCAGAGTCGATGATAGAAGGAAAAAAATCAGCCTTAGTATAAGAAGGGCAGAGAAAGAAGTCCAGAAGAGATTGGTAAAAGATTACAATAAGAGAGAGAACAGTGACAGAATTCTCTTAAAAGATGTATTTGGAGATATCTTAAACTTTAAAAAATAATTTATACAAAGTTTATAGCTTTAAGGAGAATTGAATTGGAAATAGGTGATAGGAAGAAAACCTACCTTTCTAACCTTAAATTAGGTGAAATCCTGATAAGGGAAGGTTCTATAAAACCCGATCAATTAAAAAAAGCCTTAGAGGTTCAAAAAATTGACGGGAAAAGAAAGATAGGGGATATTTTAATCAGTCAGGGGGCAATTTCACAAAAACAGCTCAATGAAGCATTACAGCATGTCTTTGAGACCGATTATGTTGAGCTGGATAACATCGTGATTGACCCTGAATTGATATCACTTATTCCCAAAAGAATAGCCCAGCGTCTTAAATTGATTCCTCTCAATAAAGATAATAATATACTGACACTGGCTATGGCTAATCCCTTAGATATTAATGCAATAGATTATATCAAGGGATATACCAAAATGGATGTTAAAACCAAATTTTCTGATGAGAATGATATCTTAAATGCTTTAAGCAGCCATTATGATGCCGGATATCAATTTGATGATCTCTTAGACAAAGTAGACGTTGCTACTATCAGTGATTCCGCAGATGAGGTCAATCTCTCTGCACTTGAGGCTATCAGTCAGGAAGCACCTATCATTCAACTGGTAAATATGATAATTGTTGATGGTATCAAAGAGAGAGCAAGCGATATACACTTAGAACCAAATCAGAGAGGTCTGCTTGTTAGATACCGTATTGATGGTATGCTCCATGATGCGAGGATGCTGCCTGCCAGGGTCAAGCCTGCGGTAATTTCCAGAGTTAAGATATTATCAAATATGGATATAGCAGAAAGAAGACTGCCACAGGATGGCCGTTTCCAGCTTCGTTTTGGAGCCCGTGAAGTTGATTTAAGAATATCATCTATCCCTAC
Source organism: uncultured Atribacterota bacterium (assembly GCA_964560535.1). Classification (GTDB taxonomy): domain Bacteria; phylum Atribacterota; class Phoenicimicrobiia; order Phoenicimicrobiales; family Stramentimicrobiaceae; genus Stramentimicrobium. The sequence continues at coordinate 2,725 of CAZLMD010000019.1, read as the reverse complement.
TGTCTATGAAGAAAAGATAGTCATGCGTCTGCTCGATAAGAGTCAGGGTGTGATAAGTCTGGATAGCGTAGGGTTTACAGAAGAACAGGTAAAAGATTTCCGCAAGATGATACGTAATCCGCATGGAATTATTCTTGTCACAGGCCCCACCGGCAGCGGGAAGAGTACCACTCTATATGCCACTTTAAATGAAGTAGATTCTACCAGAAAAAATATAATTACAGTTGAAGATCCTGTTGAATACAAATTGGATAGGATAAACCAGATAAATGTCAGACCTAAAATCAATCTCACCTTCGCAAATGCCCTCCGTTCTATATTGCGTCAGGACCCTGATGTCATTATGATAGGAGAGATGAGGGATTCAGATACCGCACATATAGCTGTTCAATCTGCTCTCACAGGACACCTCGTATTCAGTACACTCCATACAAATGATGCGGTCAGTTCTTTAACACGTATGACCGATATGGGTGTAGAGCCGTTCTTAATCTCTTCTTCTGTAATTGGAGTCATGGCTCAAAGATTGGTACGTAAAATCTGTCCCAGATGTATAGAAGACTACATTCCCGAAGAGGGAATATTTGATGATCTCAGACTGAATATCACCTTGCCTGATAGAGATAAGATAAGACTCTACAAAGGGAAGGGCTGTGATTATTGTAGAAATACCGGATATTACGGTAGAATAGCAATTTTTGAAATGATAGAGATAAATGATGAAATTCGCGCTATGATCTTAAGGAAAATTTCCAGTACTGAGATAAAAGAAGTTGCCATTAAATATGGTATGAAAACTCTTCTCGATAGTGGAATTGCCAGGGCATTAGAAGGCGTAACATCTATTGACGAAGTCTTCCGGGTAGCAGTTTAATATTTTAAAATCAAGGAACAGGGATTATTTTATGAGAGAAATGAGCAGTGATCAAATTAGAGAAGCATATTTGCAATTTTTTCATTCCAAAGGACATAAGATTGTACCAAGCGCTTCTCTTGTTCCACAGGACCCTACCATCTTATTTACAATTGCCGGTATGGTCCCCTTTAAACCAATATTTTTAGGACAGAGAAAGCCATCATTCAAAAGAGCAACAAGCTCTCAAAAATGTCTTAGAACAAATGATATAGAGAATGTTGGAAAGACTGCTCGCCACCATACCTTCTTTGAAATGCTTGGCAATTTTTCTTTTGGTGACTATTTTAAAAAAGAAGCAATAATGTGGAGCTGGGAATTTTTTACAGAGGTAATCGGTTTCCCCAAAGAAAAATTACATGTATCTGTCTATAAAGATGATGATGATGCTTTCAATCTATGGCATAAGATGATCGGAATACCGGAAGACCGTATTGTAAAATTAGGGGAAGAAGACAATTTCTGGAAAGTCGGTCCTGAAGGACCCTGTGGACCCTGTTCGGAAATATATATAGATTTAGGTCCTGAACGTACCACCGTTAAAGGCGGCGGAGTTGGAGTAGATGATCGCTATTTAGAATTGTGGAATCTGGTATTTATGCAATACAATCGCAACCATGACGGTTCTCTTGAACCACTGCCTTCTCAAAGCATAGATACAGGTCTTGGTTTGGAGAGAATCGCATCAGTATTACAGCAGGCACCTTCAGATTTTGAAACAGATCTCTTTTATCCCATCATCAAATATACTTCACAAAAAACAGGCATACCTTACGGAGAAAACAAAAAAAACGATATTGCCTTTAAGGTAATTTCAGACCACATCAGAGCATTGGTCTTTATGATTTCAGATAATATCCTCCCATCAAACGAAGGAAGAGGTTATGTCTTGAGGATGCTGTTGAGAAGGGCATACCGTTTTGGAAAACTGCTCAATTTTAACGAGCCTTTTCTCTATGATATAGCAGCACAGGTAATTCAAATTATGCATAAGGCATATCCTGAAATAAAAGAAAAAGAAAAAACAATATATGAAATTATATTGACAGAGGAAAAGCGTTTTCAGGAGACCCTGCATCTCGGTCTTATCATCTTAGAAGAATATACTGAAAAACTTAATCGCGGCAACCAGAAGATTTTAGATGGTAAAGATGCCTTCACACTTTATGATACATATGGTTTCCCCTTAGAACTGACCAAAGATATCCTGTCAGAATCGGGATTATTGGTAGATGAAGAGGGTTATGAAAAATATATGCTGGAACAAAAAGAGCGTTCACGATGCCATCAATCATGGGGCTCTGACAGAGCAGACCATAGAATAGCCGAAGAGCAGGAGAAAGCATTCAAATCTATTCAATCTGAAAATGGAGATACCAGATTTTGCGGTTATGTTCAAATTTCAACAAATACTAAAGTTATTGCACTATTTGGTGATGATGGACCTGTCAATGAACTATCAGCAGGCGAAGAGGGAATCATCATTTTGGAAGAGACACCATTCTATGCCGAAAAAGGCGGTCAAAAAGGAGATACCGGTATTATCATAAGTAACGATAATTCAAATGCAGCAGCCCGGGTTTGTGATACTCAAATGCCCCTGGAAGGATTAGTGGCACATTATGTTCATATGGAGAAAGGCACTTTACATAAAGACCAGCAGGTCAAAGCAGAGATAGATGATCTGGAAAGGATTGCAATTGCTGCAAACCATACAGCCACACATCTGCTCCATTATGCTTTACGTAAAGTATTGGGTGAACATGTTAAACAGACCGGTTCATCTGTAAGCTCTGAACAGCTGAGATTCGA
>CAZLMD010000018.1:17855-22197 GCA_964560535.1 uncultured Atribacterota bacterium | reverse complement strand
TTTAGTTGTTGAATGGGTTTTTCTTGTCCGATTATCTTTTTAAAATCAATTATTTTCAAAATATTAACCAAATACCTTTGTTTCTACAACATAATAATAATTATTAATGTTTCAATACAATATTTTTATTAAATTTCTGTGATAGTTTATTATTGAGTATCTCTACTATTTCATCTGTTAATAGTGAAATATCACGATTAGCATCAACTATCTGTATTCTTTCCGGGTTTTGTTTTGCGATCTGGTAGTATCCATCTCTTACCCTTTCTAAAAACAATTCCCCGTCTACTTCTTTCTTTTGAAGAAACTCATCTTCAAAACGTAATTCCAAATTTGTATTGAGCATAGTGGCTCTCTTTAATCCAATTTCAGTATCAACATCTAAGAAAATGGTCAAATCTGGAATTACATCTTCTACAGCAAAATTATTAAGATAGTCGATCACATTCATGTCAATACCCCTGCCATATCCTTGATAGGCAGTTGTGGAATCAAAATACCTATCACATACCACTATAAAGCCTTTTTCAAGGGAAGGCTTTATATTAACTCTAATGTTTTCAGCTCTGGACGCAGCAAAAAGAAGTAATTCTGCTTTATATCCTAATCCTTCATTTCCGCGTTCCAGTACTATTTTTCTTATTTTATCACCAACAAGGGTCCCTCCCGGCTCCTTAGCCAGCACTGTTTTGAAGTCATTATTCATTAGTATCTGATACAATATTTTTGCCAGAGTAGTCTTCCCTGAACCTTCAAACCCTTCTAAGGTAATAAAAAAATTATTGTTCATGATAATTGCTCCTTCTTATCCTGCTGCATCTTTATTGTTTATAATCTTATAACTTTTAAAACATGTATTTATCTTTTATGATACCATTTATTGGCTATTTGAATTTTACCGAATGTTTCCTTTCATTATAATATTTTTTGACCGGACTCCTTTAGCAATAGAGCATATATCCTGATTGATACATAAAAATTATATCTTAATAGATTAAAATTAGCAAAAAGCGAGTTTAACAGGATATAAATTTCCAGATCTCTTTGTTAATACATTCAATTTTAACTCTTTTTAATGATCTCAATAGTAATTACGTTTTCGGGGCTTGAATATATTTATTAAAATTATTCCTCCAATAAATCCGCCGATATGTGCAAACCAGGCTACCCCGCCTCCCCCTCCTGTTGCCGATAATTCTGATAAGCCATAGAATAATTGAAATATTATCCAGAGGCCTAATACAAATATAGCGGGAAGTTTTACCAGACGAATAAAAAATCCGAAAAATATAAGAGTTGTTATTCTTGCTCTGGGAAAAAGAATAAAGTAAGCACCTAAAACTCCGGCAACAGCCCCGCTGGCTCCGATCATAGGAATCATAGAATTCGGGCTAATCAGAATCTGACCGAGGGCTGCAAAGAAACCTGATAGAAGATAAAAAAGAATAAACCGTAATTTACCTAAATAATCTTCAACATTATTACCAAAAATCCAGAGATAGAGCATATTGCCGAAAAGATGAAAAAAACTGCCATGCATAAACATTGAAGAAAGGATAGTTGTATATACTGAAGGAGGCCCTGATGGTGATATGGCAATACCTTTGGTAATCTCATAAGGGATTAACCCATATGAATAAATAAAATAGTTTGGATCAACTACCATAAAAATTTGATAGTAGTATACCAGGCAATTTATAATAATGATAATTATGGTAATAAATGGTATTTTTCTAGTTGGAATTTCATCCCATAATGGTAACATCTCTTATTAACTACTTTTCCGGGCATATATAATAGATCTTTTAATATTCACCCTGATTATTTTTATTGTTCCAGTAATGTTTATTTTGCCTTTATGTCTTTATAATAAATCAGACAAAAACCTTTTCGGCAAAATATAAAAATATATTGTTTATATCATGACCATCTTTTAATCATTTATCATATCTTTATCAATAGAAAAAATAAATTCTTCAGGAAGTTTGTTTGAATAATGCCACTGATAAAGTATGTATTGGATAATTCTTTTTGAAGCCATTCCATCACCATATGGAGATCTCTGTGCTACCATTTTTTTATAATAATCATGATCTTCTAACAATAGTTCTACTTCCTTACATATAACATCCATACCGGTTCCAACCAATTTTGCAGCACCGATATGCAGTACCTCCGGTCTTTCTGTCTCTTCTCTTAAAATTAAGACAGGCTTTCCCAGTGAAGGAGCTTCTTCCTGAATCCCTCCTGAATCAGTTAAGATTATAGTAGATAATGCCATTAAATTAGCCATTTCTCTATAATCAAGAGGTTCTAATAATACAATATTCTCTTTACCCTCAAGGTATTTATAGACTACTTCTCTGATGATGGGATTTTTATGAATTGGGAAAAATATAGCAATATTTTTGTGCTTCTGTTGTATTTTTAATAATGTCTGACACACTTCTGCCAGAGGTTCTCCCCAATTCTCCCGCCTATGTATTGTGACTAACAGAATCTGATTATTCTGTTTTGCTAATCGGTTAATTCTGGAATCCACAAATTTAAATTTATCTTCCTGCATAAGCATTAAGGCATCTATAACTGTGTTTCCAGTAGTAATAATATTTTCTTTTAAGATTCCTTCCCCTAACAACTTTTGAGAAGCTATTGCAGTAGGTGTAAAATGGTAATCGGCTAAAACTGTTGTTAATCGTCGATTTATCTCCTCTGGAAAGGGGTAGTATTTTTTATTAGTTCTCAAGCCTGCTTCAATATGTCCTATTCTTATCTTCTGATAAAAGGCGGCAAGAGCACCTGAAAAAGTTGTAGTAGTATCTCCCTGTACCAGTACTAAATCTGGTTTGATTTTTTTAAAAACTTCTTCTAATTTAAGTATTGTTATCGAATTTAATTGAGTCAGTGATTGACCATGGTGCATTATATTTAAATCAACATCTGGCTGTATTTGAAAAAGATTAATCATTTGATCGAGCATCTCTCTGTGCTGTGCTGTTAAGATGGTATATGGCTCTATCCATTCCGGATATTTTTGTGACTCTTTAATTACAGGGTACATCTTGATTGATTCTGGTCTTGTACCAAAGATAAAAGCAATCTTGATCCTTTTGTCAGATTTTTTTTGCATAATGGTTCTCTTCGATTCCTGCTTCTTTTAATATTTCTCTGGCTAATTCATCTGGATAACTGTTGAGATAAAATATTTTAGTTATACCGGCATTAATAATCATTTTAGCACAGGTAATGCATGGCTGCTCTGTACAATACAGAATACTATTATTAATACTTATTCCATGTAATGCTGCCTGGATAATAGCATTCTGTTCGGCATGCAACCCCCTGCAGAGTTCCTGATTTCTTCCTGAAGGGATCTCCATTTTCTCACGTAAACAGCCGACCTCTGCGCAATGTGCCAATTTGCGCGGCACACCGTTATACCCGGTAGTTAAGATACGTTTATCCTTAACAATTACCGCCCCAACTTTTCTCCTTATACAGGTCGACCTGCTTGATAACAGTATTGCAATTTGCATGAAATATTCATTCCAGGATGGTCTGGGCATAATACCTCCACAAAGTAGTTCTTTATTGTTTTAATATTCAATTTTATAGATATAAAGTTCTGATTCTAATGAGATATAGGAAACCTAATATTTAATCTATATCTTTAACAGATGTTCTATTGACCATCCTACACAATACTAATTTTTTAACATTCCTATTTTGTGCCAAATAGACGGTCTCCGGCATCACCTAAACCTGGAACAATATAGGCATGTTCATTCAATCCTTCATCGATGGCGGCTGTGTATATGGTTACATCTTCATGGTTTTCTCTTACTTTTTTTATTCCTTCAGGGGCAGCCACCAGACATAAAAATTTAATTTTTGATTTTGAAATTCTTTTAATATATTCAATTGTTGCCACTGCAGTACCACCGGTTGCCAGCATCGGGTCAACTATAATTACATCTCTATTGTCAATATCTTCAGGTAATTTCTTATAATAACAGATTGGTTTCAATGTATCCGGTTCACGGTATATCCCTATATGCCCTACCTTTGCTGAAGGCATCAGACGTAATAGCCCATCGACCATTCCGAGCCCTGCCCTCAATATAGCAATAATAACAACTTCTTCTCCAACAATTTCTTTCCCGGTAGTTTCTGTAATCGGAGTTTCAATTTTTATATCTCTTAGGGGCATATCTCCTGTTAGTTGATATGCCATCAAAATAGATAATCCTTCCACTATTTCTCGAAACTCTTTCACCCCTGTCTTCTTGTTTCTGATTAAAGTCAATTTATGCTGAATTAAAGGGTGGTCAAGTACTACTAT
>CAZLMD010000018.1:8569-17755 GCA_964560535.1 uncultured Atribacterota bacterium | reverse complement strand
TATAATCTACTAATAATACATTTATTATTTAAAAGAACAGGCAGCTTTAATTATGTCCAAAAATATCTTCTACTTTTTGTAATCTCACCATATGGCGACTCTCCTGACTGAATTCAGCTGTCAACCATATCTTTACTATATCTTTAGCCAGTCCTTTACCTATTACTCTCTCTCCCATGGTCAGGATATTTGCCCTATTATGTTCTTTAGACATTCTGGCAGAAAAAGTGTCATGACATAGAGCAGCCCTTATCCCTTTAATCTTATTTGCTGCCATAGACATTCCAATACCTGTACCGCAGATTAGAATACCCTGCTGGTATTCACCACTTATGATAGCTTTACCAACTTTTAAGGCATAGTCAGGATAATCTACTGATTTTAAATCATAACATCCAAAGTCTTTGTAGATATATAATGCTTCTTTCAAATATTCAATAATATGATTCTTAAGCTCAAACCCGCCATGATCACTGGCAATTGCAATTTTATTTTTTCTGTCCATAATTACAGTCCTCTCTTAAATGAGAAATTAATTTTCTGATATCGTGTTTCATAGTCTTACATATCTTTTGATAGAAGATTAACCCCTGTCCGAAGGGATCTTCTATTACATCATTTTTCATGAATTTTTTTTGATGACAAAAAAGTTTAAAAAGGAATGTCTTCTTTTTTGCACAGGGAAATTCTTTTATAATGTAGTTTAGCTGCTGATCTGTCATAGTTAGAATCAGAGATGATTCTTTCAGGAGATTTTCATTGACCGGTTTAGCCTGATGGCTGGTAATATCTACACCTTGCCCTGCCATGCAGAAAATTGCCTCTCTGCTGGCAGACTCACCCTTATTAGCCGCTATACCGGCTGAATCTGGCAGGTATTTTAATTCAGAAAAGGAATCTTCGATTATTTTTTGAAATAATGCTTGTGCCATCACACTACGACAGGTATTTCCCGTACAAACAAAAAGAATAATTTTCTTTTCCAAATTTTGCCTCATTATCTAATTAATTTTTTCTAAGTGCGATCACCACTCTATCATTCTGGTGGTAATCACAAAGAGTGGTAATCTCTTTTTGAAAATTATCATTACCATTTACTATTCTGCAAACATCTTTTTTCTGCTTATGTCCGATTTCTAAAGCTAAAAACCCTCCTGGTTTCAAAAAACTTGGAGATTCCTTTATTATACTTTTATAGAAATCAATCCCCTCTATACCACCCAACAATGCGAGTGGCGGATCAAAGAGGCGTACTTCATCAGATAAGCTCTCCCACTCTTTATTACTGATATAAGGCGGGTTAGAGATAATACCATCAAATGTACCATGATATTTTTTGTTTAGAAATGGATAAAAAAGATCTCCCTGATGGAAAACAATGTTGTTTATACCAAGAATACGCTGTGCATTTTTTGAAGCCAGCTCTATTGCATCTGCTGATATATCTACCGCATGAAAATCAATATATTTGTCTTTATTTTTAAAGTAATGGCAGATAGTAACAGGGATTATCCCGCTCCCTACTCCAATATCCATAAGGCGAATATGTTTTTTTCCAGAAATTGCCCTTATTCTTTGTATAACTTCTTCCACAAGTATTTCTGTTTCCGGCCGTGGTATAAGAACTTTTTCTGAGACCTTAAACTCCAGTCCCATGAAATTCTGGTATCCGGTGATATGCTGTATGGGAGTGCCTTCTCTTCTTCTAATCAACCACCGAAAAAATATTTCACGTTTTGCCGGAGAAACAGGCAGAGAACTATTAAGAAACAATTCACTTTTTGATCTATTTAATAAATAACTCATCAGCACTATTGATTCGTGTTGGGCTTTTTCTTTGCCGTTCTCTTCTAAAAAATATTCACCTATATTTAGAAGATCTCCAATAGATTGCTGATATTCTTCTTTTAAAGATTTTTCTAACAGAGAGACGATCATTTAAACTCTTTCTTTAAATTGTTCAATAATTTCAAATAAATTTCCATCCAGAATATCATCTAAATTGTGAAAGTTTGCATTAATACGGTGATCTGTAACACGGTTTTGAGGAAAATTATATGTTCTAATCCTTTCACTTCGATCGCCAGTTCCCACCTGTTTTTTCCTCTCCTGCCCGATCTCTTGATCCTGTTCCTGATGTAAACGGTCTAAGAGACGTGCTCTAAGGATCTTTAATGCTTTATCTTTATTTTTATGTTGAGATTTTTCATCCTGACAGGTAACTACAATTCCTGTTGGTAAATGTGTTATTCTCACTGCAGAATCAGTAGTATTAACACTTTGTCCCCCCGGTCCTGTTGAACGAAAACGGTCTATCTTGATATCATTTGGGTTTATATCTATTTCAATTTCTTCTGCTTCCGGTAAAATTGCTACAGTAACCGTGGAAGTATGGATTCTTCCACCTGCTTCGGTAACCGGAATCCTCTGTACCCTGTGAACTCCACTCTCCTGTTTTAATGATCCAAAAACATTCTTTCCCACAATATCGAAACTAATCTCTTTAAACCCCCCTATTCCTGTCGGATTAGAGTTCATAACTTCTACTTTCCAATGATTTCTCTCAGCAAAACGAGAATACATCCTGAATAGATCACTTACAAAGAGTGCTGCCTCATCACCGCCTGCACCTGCTCTGATCTCTACAATAATATTCTTTTTATTCAATGGGTCTTCAGGGTTCATAAGCTCCTGCAGGGAATTTTTTACCCTGTCTTTCTTTTCATGGAGTATTGTTAATTCTTCTTTAATCATTTCATTCAGTTCAGGGTCTTTTTCATCCTTACTCAATTCCACGTTTTCCTGTATTTCCTGTTCTATCTTCTTGTATTCAAGGTATAATTGAGCTGTCCTGGCAATTTCGCTATGTCTTTTAGCTAATTTTTGAAACTGTTCATGATTTGCGATCACTTCTGGTTGTGATAGCATATGGTTCAGTTCCTGATATTCGTTTACAATCTTTTCAAGTGATTCAAACATATGTTCGCTACTTTCTAAATTCCTTTAAATATCTTAATATATTATTCTTCTCTTTTCCATGGCTGGCCACAGGTCATTTCGCCTTCGGGGCATGGACCTATTAAACATGATGGACCGGCATCTTTAAAAATATTTGGAGCAACATCTTTTACTAATTTTAACAGGGCAATGGCAAGATCCCTTATCTCCCACTGTGCTCTATTACAGCATCTCAATCTAAAAAAATGTATTAATTCTCGAGCATTTGCAGTAAAAATGATACTTGTGGTAATCCCCTGTGGCAGAATATAACGGGCATCTTCAGCGGGAATTCCCTCTGCCAGCATCTCCTGGTAAAAGGAAAAACACATACCGGTCAATTCCCTATATTTTGATGATAGATCTTTTTTACTATTTTCAATGTTCTCTGGGAGAACATATACCTGTTTTTCCCCTACTTCCACATATCTCTGACTTTGTTGAGAAAAAGAGGCTATACGATGTCTGACCAGCTGGTGTGAGGTAATCCTTGAGATACCCTCAATCCCAAAGGAAAAAGATACATGTTCAAGTACAGAATAATGTCCTAATTTCATAATTTTTTTGATGATTCTATCTGCTTTTTCTTCTATGGTTGTTTCTCTTAATTGATCAATTCTTTTGTTTGAATAACAAAGGCGTGCTGCTTGAGCAACTGTTTCTTCCGGATTTCTGGTAAAATTTAATAATTGAACTTTCATTTTATTACTTCCAAACATTTTTTATTTATCTTTATGATGGTTTATTTAAAACTTCATGGTGTTTTCTACACCTTGCCTCATACCCTTCCTTAGCACCTATTAAAATTACAGGGTCATTGTAATCAGCAGGTTTACCATTAACCAATCTCTGTGTTCTTGTTGCAGGTTTACCGCAGACCATACATATAGCATGCAATTTATCGACATATTCGGCAATCGCCAGCAACTCAGGCATTGAGCCAAAGGGTTCCCCACGAAAATTCAGGTCAAGGCCTGCTATGATTATTCTTCTATTCTGGTTTGCCAATAATTGGCATACTTCTACAATTTTTTCATCAAAAAACTGCCCTTCATCTATGGCGACAACATCAGTGTCTTGTTCAACTATATTTAGAATTTCTTCAGCTCTTTCAATACAGTTAGCTTCCACTTTGCTGCCATTATGTGAATAGATGTATCTGGGCTGATAACGTATGTCTATTATCGGCTTGAATATCTGTACTTTTTTTCGTGCAATCTGTACCCTGCGCACCCTCCTGATCAATTCCTCACTCTTCCCGCTGAACATACTTCCACATATTATTTCAATACTGCCCCCAGTACAAATCTCCTGCACCCTGTTACCCTCTCTTGTTTGTTAATTTTGAAAATAGTTTATAATAAAAAACAGAGCATTTGCCCTGTTTTCTACGTTTCTTTATGAGAAAATAAAATTTACACTTAATCTTTGTTTATGACTTTTTCTCTTCTGATTCCTCTTCTATTTTATATCTTCTGTTGAACTTCTCTACCCTACCGGCAGAATCGAAAATTTTCTGTTCTCCTGTAAAGAAAGGATGGCATGCAGAGCAGACTTCAACCTTGATTTGCTCTTTTGTAGATTGAGTTTCAAAAGTATTTCCACAGGCACAGATGACAGTAGCTTTCCCATATTTAGGATGAATTTCTTTTTTCATATCTCTTTCACCTTCGTTCTTAATAATGTTGTCAGGAATACCAGGAAAGTCTTAACCTGGATTCAATGATTTTTTTGTTTTATTTATTTATAAGTATATTTTGTATCAGAATACTTTATGAAGACAATGTAAGTAAAATGATAAAAAATAACTAAGAAATTATAACACAAGTAGTTTTTCGGGTCAAAAATATTAAAACAATTTTATGTTGTTTTATTTCCATTTATATATTTGAGTATTTCTAAAATATAGAAACAATATTTTTAGTGGTTTTCATCTTTAATGGAATTCAAAAAATCACAATTGTTCTTTGTCTTTTTTAATTTGTTTAGAAGCAGTCCAATTGCATCGATAGTGCTTTGATTTGCCAGTGCCCTCCTCATTAGCCAGACTTTGCTTAATTCATCTGCATCTAATAACAACTCTTCTTTCCTTGTTCCAGAGCGTTTTATATCGATAGCCGGGAATATACGATTATCCGATATCTCTCTGTCTAAACGCAATTCCATATTACCGGTACCCTTAAACTCTTCAAATATTACATCATCCATACGACTGCCTGTTTCAACGAGGGCTGTGGCAAGGATAGTGAGGCTTCCGCCTTCCTCAACATTTCTCGCTGCACCGAAAAATCTTTTAGGAAAATACAATGCGGTTGAGTCAAGTCCTCCGGATAGGGTTTTTCCACTTGTAGGTATATTCAGATTGTAGGCTCTAGCCAATCTGGTTATACTATCTAAGAGAATTACCACATCATGCTTCAGTTCTACCAATCTCTTTGCTCTTTCTAAAACAATTTCAGCTACTTTGATATGGTTATTTATGGGCTGGTCAAATGTTGAGCTGATAACTTCAGCCTTGCCCACAGAACGCTTCATATTGGTAACCTCTTCCGGTCTTTCATCTATCAATAATATCAAAAGAATTGTTTCAGGATGATTTTCAATAATACCATTGGCTATCTTTTCAAGAAGCATTGTTTTTCCTGCTTTGGGAGGTGATACGATTAATCCTCTCTGCCCTTTTCCAATTGGTGCGAAAAGATCAATCACTCTGGTAGATAATTCAAAAGGCTTTGTCTCTAATTTAAATCTCTCCATAGGAAAGAGTGGAGTAAGATTCTCAAAATCAATACGTTCTTTGGATAATTCAGGGTCTTCGTGGTTTACTGCCTCTACTTTTAGTAAGGCAAAGTATCTTTCCCCCTCTTTTGGATAACGAACCTGACCTGAGACGATATCTCCATTGCTTAAGTTGAACCTCTTTATCTGTGAAGGTGAGATATATACGTCATTTGGTCCGGACAGATAACCGCCTGTTCTTAAAAATCCGAAACCTTCTTTCATGATATCCAGAATACCTTCTGAGAACATGTAGCCCTGTTTTTCGGTCTGTGCTTTTAAAATATTAAATATCAAGTCTGTTTTTTTCATTCGAGTACAGTTGCTGATTTCATACTCATTAGCAATCTTGCATAATTCACTAATTTTCATTTCCTTTAATTCATTTAATTCCAAAATATAATACCCCCTAAGGTTTTCAATCTTTAAAAATATATAAACGGTAAATAAAATCCCGCCGGGTAGAGATATAAAAATAATATTATCTTTTTTGTCCAGACTTTATTATTTTTAAAACATGGCAGTTTAAAATATAAACACATATAAAATATAAGTTACCAATAACTTAAACCAATAATTATAAAAAAAACATACCTAACAACGAATAATTTATTTTAATATCAGTTATTAGAAAATAGTGGGAAAAATTCTTGAAGAATAACCCTGTAGCAATACTCTATTTTTACTATATCACTTCCTTTTATGAACACAAATAATTCTGTTGGACTTTAAATCAAATTATTGTTAAAAAATCACCTCTATATAAAGCTTTTCGGGAATATCAATAATAATATTGAAAGTAATTCTAGTTTGAAGAATTAGGGGTTGTTTGATTTATAGTTTGTAAAATTAGTTCATAATCACTTAATTTGTCAAGATCAATCATTACCTCTGGATCATCAATGTTGATACTTTTTACAGGAAAACCAACTATTTGTGCAGCTTTTTCTTCTATTTCCTTAATAGTCAATACTTTCATAAAATATTTAACCAACATTTTTGCACCCAGCAGGCTGATATATTTTTTGATATCTTTCCTATTCTGGTAAAGTTCATCAACAAGTTCTTTATTTTTTTCAAACAAAAGACTATTGAATAGTACAATATTGCCACCACAAAAAGTGCCTTCTTTTAACACAACATAAGAGCGGACAGCTTCAGGGTATTTTTTTAAAATGGCTTCTTGGGTGATAATAGGATAATAAAAAAAGGCATCAAATGGCTCACATTTCTTTATAAAACGGTCTACAATCTCTCCGGTTATCAGTGGTATATCAGAAGTTAACAATAAGATTTTACCATTATTATCAAAATAATCAAGACCAATTTTAATATTTTCGATAATAGAGTCAGTGGATTCAATAATTTTGGTTACTTTTTTTTCAATATACTTACTTAAATCATATTCAGGTCCAACTACTACTATGTCTTTTATTATTTTAGATTGCAGCAATGCGTTGACGATGTATTCAATCATGGGAATTTCATTAAGCATTAATAATGCTTTATTAGTCAGCTTGTTGCAGCCTTCCGGCTTTTCAGTATCTTTTTTACCAGCAAGTATTAAAGCATCCATTTTTTATTAACTCCAGGAATAATCGAGGTTTACTAAAGTTTTAAGATATATCTTTTTTCAAAACTGCTTCGAGAAAACTTTTAAAGATAGGATGAGGCCGATTAGGTCTAGATTTAAACTCAGGATGAAATTGTGTTCCGATAAACCAGGGATGATCTTTCAATTCAAATATTTCAACAAGATTATTATCCTGATTAAATCCACTAAATATTATACCAGCTTGTTCAAATTTTGACAAATAGCAATTATTAAACACATAACGGTGTCGATGTCTTTCCTGTATTTTTTCTTTTTGATAAATTTTATTAGCCAGGGAACCCTTTAACAGATCACAGCTATAGTTGCCAAGGAGCATATTTCTGCTATTTGTTGTAACATTTTTTAAGTTTTCCAACAAATGAAATATAGGATGTGGTGTATCTGGATTAAATTCTATACTGTTTGCTTCAGGAAGGTTAAGCTCATTTCTAGCAAATTCTAATAGAGCACATTCCATACCCAGATGGATTCCCAAAAAAGGCATACTGTTCTCTCTTGCGAATTTAACAGCTTCGATCATTCCTTCTGCCTCTTTTACCCCAAAGCCTCCATGTAACAGCATACCCTGTATACCTTTAAACAGGTTTACGGCATTATCTTTCAATAATGCTTCAGTATCTATCTGCTTTACTTCTATCTTGCATTTGTGTTCAATACCGGCATGTATCAACGCCTCACTAATACTTAGATAGGCATCTTTAAAACGCACATGTTTTCCTATTACAGCAATTGTTGCTTTTTCTTCAGGATTGTATAATCTGTTGACCATTTCTCGCCATTCTTTTAAATCAGGTTTTTGTTCTGGTAATTGCAACATTTTCATAATCAGATTGCCCAAACCCTGTTCTTCAAGAACTAGCGGAACCTCATAAATGGAATCTACGTCCTGTATTTCAATTATGCCATCTTTTGGAATATCACAAAATAAAGATACCTTTTCTTTTACAGATTCTGTCAATCTGGCTTGTGCCCTGCATATTAACAAATCCGGCTGTATGCCAATACTGCGCAGCTCCTTTATACTGTGCTGTGTAGGCTTTGATTTAATTTCTTTAGCAGCCTTTATATATGGGAAGAAAGAAAGGTGTACATAAAGAACGTTCTCTTTACCTATCTCATTTCTGAATTGTCTTATTGCTTCCAGGAAAGGCAATCCTTCAATATCCCCAATAGTGCCGCCTATTTCTACTATGATTACATCCCAGGGGGCCTGTCCCGGCTTATTCAAACGTTTAATGCTGGTTTTTATCTCATCTGTAATATGTGGAATTATTTGAACTGTTTTTCCCGAATAGTCTCCTTTTCTCTCTCTGGATATTACCGTATTGTATATTTTCCCTGTAGTAACACTATTGTCTTTAGTCAAATTGATATCCATAAATCTTTCATAATGTCCAAGGTCTAAATCGGTTTCCGCACCATCTCTGGTAACAAAAGCTTCTCCATGCTGAAATGGGCTCATAGTACCAGCATCCACATTCAGGTAAGGATCATGTTTTTGAATAGTTACCCTCAATCCTCTGCTTTTCAATATACAGCCAATAGATGCTGCTGTTATGCCTTTACCTATTGAAGAAACTACTCCACCTGTAATAAAGATATATTTCGTCATATAAATCCTCATATAATTTTATTAACTTACACAGTTTAAGTCTTTTATCTTTATCTGGTTATTCTATCATTAAAAAATCAAGGTTTTTAGCAAGAGATTCCTATCAAACCATAAAAAAATAAACTACTCTTCACACCATAACAGGACTATTATAAACGGAATTAGTAAATATTTTAAGAGTTTA
>CAZLMD010000018.1:5161-8469 GCA_964560535.1 uncultured Atribacterota bacterium | reverse complement strand
AAAAATATTTTATTAATTTATTTGTTTTAATAGTTTAATACATATATTGTGGTTTTATCTGGAAGTGATTGAAAATCTATTTCAAAGCTATTCTCTTCAATCATTTTAATATTCTGCTTTTTATCCAAAAAAAACGATAATGGATCAATTGACCATTTAATGGCATCTGTCTTATAGTGCATTGGAATGACTATCTTAGGTTTAATCTGCTCAATTACATGATCAGCCTGGGTATGATTGAGTGTATAATAACCCCCTACAGGCACAAATAAGATGTCAACTATGCCGATCTCTTCTATCTGGTTATTTTCCAATATATGCCCTAAATCGCCCAGATGGCATAATGCTATTTCATCTGTTTTAATTGTAAATATAGTATTTTCGCCTCTATTCATACCAAATACACTGTCATGAAAGGAAGGAATTCCTTTAAAAATAATCTTATGTGTATCCCTGTTTACTGCTCCTTTTAAAACAACCGGTTTTCCTTTTATTCCCATGGTATTATTGTGGTCATAATGTTCATGGCTTATAGTAATAATATTAATTTTTTCTTTGGTCATATGGTAGCCCAATGTATCATCAAAAGGATCTGTTAAGATATTGATGCCTCTATTATTAGTGATAAGAAAACAAGAATGACCTAACCATTTTATCTTCATTATATTTTACTACCTTCTATTTTCATATAATCCTGTTTTTAATACTCACCCATTATAAATTGCCAGATATTATTGATCTTTTCCTGTACAAGATGATCAGGGTAAATCAGTGTAATAATACCTGATTCAGATAATTCAATCAACCCGAAAGGTTCCTGGTTTAATATTGAAATTATTCTTTTTATTCTGGCAGACTCAATGTTTCTTACACCAGATTGATTGCCTTTATGGGATATTTCTTCAATTAATAGATTTATATCTATGTGAGTATTTCTGGTTTTTGCTGACTGCAATATATTAACAATTCTTTTTATTAAAAACCAATTATCCCAATTTTTTTCTCTCTTCCGTTTAAGGTTAACCAGATTTTTTTGAGGATTATTTATAGGATTAAAGACAATTCTAAAATCAAGCATAGAGAAAGGTATCAGGTAATGTTCTCTGATAATGTAATCAAGAATAGAGAGATCATATAATAAGACTCCCTCTTCACCGGCTCTATTTATTAACTCAGGTATGGTAAAATTTTCTGAAAACATTATTACCGTATCTGCTTTCATCCTTTCTTTTTCGTCCTTCATCATAGACCAATCTATTGAATGAATAGTGTTTATATCATGATTTTTTGGTAATCCGCTGATAAGAAGAAAATAGGATTTGGAGGCAAGCTCTGCCCGGGCAATAAACATTCTTTTCGGATGAGCTTTTGCCTGTTCAATCTTATAACCAAAATACTCAAAACATATTGATAGTGAATGGACAAAATCTTCCAGGTTATCAGCAAAAGAGAGATTATGGTATATCCTATCTTCCTCATCCATCCAATCCACCAATGACCATTCCTCTGAATCTGTAAATATAAAACGGGAATCATTTTCCAGTATATTCTCAATATAGCTTTTCAGCAGACTGGTGTTCTCTCCTTCTCGTCTGGTAATTTCTGAATGAATTTGAAAAAAGGTTAATGGGTTATTTTCATTATTTAAGATTTGATATATCATATCACCAAGATCTTTTTTTGCTACATCATGGCCTGTTTCTTTCTCTGCCAGAATAAAATATGTCTTTTTGTTCTGGTCTACTAACCCTATCAATATTGAATCATTAACCTCTAAATCTTTTTTCTTAAACCATTCCTTAAAACCAGATATTTTCTTTTCATGATAATTGAGCTCTGCAGTTATTATTTCTCCATCACTATCAACAAATGTAATCTCTATGGTGCGGTTATTTTGATCATTATGATGCCATGAAAAATATGGTTTTAAATAACTTGTTAAAAAAATTGTTCCATTGAGCAGACAGTATGAAGTTAGAGTATAAGGCAGGTTAGCTTCCCGGTATTTCCATTTTATCAGGCCCCAAATCCCCCGTTGATACTTAATAAATCTATTGTCTACACCCATCAAGGCATTTACAGCATGGTGAGGTTTTTCAGCTGTAATATTTTTAACTTTCAATATCTTTTCAGTAATCTTGCGATAATGCATAGGATAATGATTATCTTCAAGAATAGTATAAGCCATGTCAGCGATTGATTTCCTGGTCATTTCCCACCTCCCACCCGAAATACAATCACCAGTAAGAACAGAATATCGATTTTTCTTAAAAAATTAATTTTATATAAAATAATATTTTAAAAGACAATGTAGTAAAATTGGATCAGGATGCGGTATTTTTAATATTGTTTTCTTTATACTCTTTCATCAGTTTCACATAATCTTCTGCATGTTTTTTTAAAAATACCAATTCTTCTTCAGTTATTTTTTTAACTACTTTTCCGGGAACACCCATAACCATAGAATAAGGGGGGATTACAGTTCTTGGAGTAACTACTGTACCGGCAGCCACGATTGAATTGCTGCCAATTATCGCTTCATTTAAGATATTTGCCCCAGAACCTATTAATGTGGAGTCTTCTACTATACATCCTTCCAGAATAGCCCCATGTCCAATTGTAACATAATTTCCAATTTTAGTGGATAAATTTCCAGCTACATGTATTATTACCCCATCCTGTACATTGGTAAAATTGCCAATTGAAATAAAATTGATATCGCCACGTAAAACAGCAGAAAACCAGACACTGCTATATTTGCCTATATAGACTTCTCCAATAAGTGTAGCATTCTCAACTACTAAAGCGGTTTCGTCTATTACCGGAGTTTTATCATTGAACTTTACAATCATACCTGACCTCCAATATATCCTTTATTTTTTTGGCAGTCTTCTCCCCGATACCGGGAATTTCCATTAATTCATTTATAGATGCATCTTTGATAGACTCAATACTTTTAAATTTAGAAAGAAGGAGTCTTTTCTTTTTTTCCCCGATACCGGGGATAAAATCAATTATTGAATCTCTTATCTCTTTATTCCTCAGTTTTTTGTGGTAGCTTAAAGCAAAACGGTGTGCCTCATCCCTTATCCTTTGAATTAGAAAAAAGGCTGCTGAGTTTTTGGGAAGACGAACAGGATCTTTTTCTCCTGGCTGAAAAAGAAGTTCTTCTCTCTCAGCAAGAGACACAATATTTAGAGAAATATTTAATTCCCGCAGTGTCTGAGTAATCACATTCAATTGTCCTTTGCCGCCATCGATCAATACTAAGTCAGGGAGACTATCCTGGAGACTATCTTCTCGTAATT
>CAZLMD010000018.1:2204-5061 GCA_964560535.1 uncultured Atribacterota bacterium | reverse complement strand
TCTTCTCGTAATTGATGATCGGTAAATCTGCGTATCAGCACTTCCTTCATCATGGCATAATCATTAATCCCCTGTACATATTTAATCTTGAATTGTTTATAGTTTTTCTTATCAGGCATTCCTTCAAAAAAAGAGACCATAGAGCCGACAGCATTCTTGCCCTGTATATTTGAGATATCATATGCCTCTATGGATACCGGCAATACCGGGAGTTTTAAATATCTCTGTAAGTCATGTAAGGCTTTTTGCAAAGAATCTCTGTTTATACTCTCCTTTAGATAGGTATTCAATCTTTTCTGATAAGATTTACTAATTTTTTCCTGACTGATAACTTTTTCAATCATGTTAATAGTATCTCTAATCTTTGCTGCTTTTTCGTATAACATTAATTGCGCAGAAATTTTCATCTCCTGTCTCAAATTGTTTAATAATGATTTATGCCTTCCAGATAATAAGAGGCAGCATTCTTTAATTTTTTTTTGATATTCTTCCTGTCCGATCTTTTCAGCACAGGGTGCTGAGCATAGACCTATCTGATAATCGAGACATGCCTTTCCCCGATTAAATTTCTGTTTTTTACAATTCCTTATTTTAAATATTTGTCTTAATTTATGTACTACTTTTCTAGTAGTCTCAACATCTGTGAAAGGTCCAAAGTAGAGTGCCTTCTTTTCAACAGTATTGCTGGTTTTCCTGATCAGATGTATTGCAGGAAAGGTATCCCCTCTGGTTATCTGAATAAAGGGATAACTCTTGTCATCTTTTAGCTGACTGTTGAAATATGGTTTATATTTTTTTACCAGCCTGCTCTCTAAAAGGAGTGCTTCCATCTCTGAGGAGGTAATAATATATTCTAAGCTATCGATTTCCTCAACCATCTGTTTAACTTTAATCGAATGAGAATGACCCCTGCTAAAATAAGAGCTGACACGGTTCTTTAATATTCCAGCTTTTCCAATGTAAATAATTTCTCCATCCTTATTTTTAAACAGATATACTCCGCTTTGTTCAGGCAGATGTTTTAAGGTATCTGATATACTCATACCCTATCTCCGGAAAAACATGGTTTCATCTTTTCATAACTCTTTTTTAATATATCTTTTAAGAATTGTCCGGTAAAGGAGATAGGGTTTTTGATGAGATCTTCCGGTGTACCGCTAAATACGATCTGTCCACCCTCCTGTCCCCCACCTGGACCTAAATCTATAATATGGTCAGCAGTTTTAATAACATCTAAATTATGTTCGATGACCAGTATAGTATTGCCCTGATCAACCAATCTATTCAATACATCTAATAATTTTTTAACATCATCAAAGTGTAACCCTGTAGTCGGTTCATCTAATAAGTAGAGTGTTTTTCCTGTACTTTTTTTACTAAGCTCTTTAGCCAATTTTACCCTTTGTGCTTCTCCGCCTGACAGAGTTGTGGCAGGCTGACCTAATTTAATATAACCCAGGCCAACATCTATCAATGTCTGTAAAGCCTTTTTTATTTTTGGAATATTCTCAAAGAAATGGTAACACTCCTCAACGGTCATATCCAGGATCTGGAAGATATTTTTGTCCTTATATTTTATTTCAAGTGTCTCACTATTAAACCTTTTACCTTTACATACTTCACATGGAATAAGTATATCTGGAAGAAAGAACATTTCAATTTTTACTATTCCAGCACCTTCACATGATTCACATCTGCCGCCTTTGACATTAAAACTAAACCTTCCCGGCTTGTATCCTCTCATTCTGGCAGTGTTGGTCATGGCAAATAGTTCCCTGATATGTGTAAAGATGCCGGTATATGTTGCAGGGTTAGAGCGGGATGTCTTTCCAATTGGAGACTGGTCTATAATTATTACTTTATCTATATTTTCTGTACCATCCAACCGTTCATAATCTCCCGGTTTTACTCTGCTATGGTATATCTTTTTAAGTAATGCCTTATACAATATCTCTTCAATTAAGGTACTCTTTCCAGAACCTGAGACCCCTGTAACACAGTTAAATTTACCCAGTGGTATACTGACATCTATATTCTTCAGATTATGCTGTCTGGCACCATAAATAGTAATATTTTTCCCATTTCCCGTTCTCCGTTTAGCAGGAACCGGTATCTGACATTTAGCACTTAAATATTTGCCTGTTATCGAAGATTCGTTTGCCATAATACCTTCTTCATCACCTGTTGCTACCACATGCCCCCCATGTATACCGGCACCAGGCCCCAAATCAACGATAAAATCGGCTGCTCTCATGGTGTCTTCATCATGTTCAATTACAATTACAGTATTCCCCTGATCTCTTAACTGAATTAGTGTTTGAAGTAATTTACTGTTATCTCTCTGGTGCAGTCCAATAGACGGTTCATCCAGAATATACAGTACTCCGGTTAAACTTGAGCCAATCTGTGTAGCCAATCTTATCCTCTGATTCTCTCCGCCGGCAAGGGTGGATGATGAACGTGAAAGAGTTATATAATCTAAGCCGACATTCATTAAGAAGCTCAATCTGCTCACTATTTCTTTCCTGATCTGTTTGGATATCTCTGCTTCTCTTGGTTCTAAGTTTATATTATTAAAAAAATTGATAAGCTCTTTTACAGTCATATCAGAGAGGTCTGCTATGGAATAATCCTCTATTTTTACCATTAAGCTTTCAGGCCTTAATCTTTTACCCTTACAGACAGGACAATTATTTACAGTCATATATTTTTGAATTTCGGTACGGATATATTCAGATTTTGTCTCCCGGTATCTCCTCTTTAAATTGTTTATTACACCTTCAAATGTATCCTGATGTACCCAGGAATTTCCTTCATCTTCATTGTGGTATTCAAAGGTTATTCTGGTAGAATTGGA
>CAZLMD010000018.1:0-2104 GCA_964560535.1 uncultured Atribacterota bacterium | reverse complement strand
CCATCACTCAATTTCAATGCTGTTTCAATAGAATTACTCAATCTGCTTTTTATCTCTGGTTTTATTACCAGACGGTCGACAACAACTTCTATGGTATGCATCTGATAACGGGCAAGGTCAATTTCATCATCGACTTCAGCCATTTTCCCATCAACACGCAATCTAATAAAACCTTTTTTCCTGATATCTTCAATAACCTGCTTGTGTTCCCCTTTTTTTGATCTGATCACAGGTGATAATATACTTATTCTGCTTTCAGATGGTAAATTCATTACCTGATCAACAATTTGATCTATACTCTGTCTGGAAATTACCCTGCCACAACCGGGGCAATGGGGAATACCGACTCTGGCATATAGGAGACGCAGATAATCATAGATCTCAGTCACTGTTCCTACGGTAGAACGGGGATTTTTACTTGCCTTTCTCTGATCAATAGAGATAGATGGTGATAACCCCTCAATATAATCAACATCTGGCTTATCTATTCTTTCTAAAAATTGTCTTGCATAAGAGGAGAGTGATTCTAAGTAACGTCTCTGACTCTCAGCATAGATAGTATCAAAAGCCAGAGATGATTTTCCCGAACCGCTCAGTCCTGTTATGACAATAAGTTTATTCCGCGGTATAGTCAGAGAAATGTTTTTCAAATTATGTTCTCTGGCTCCCTTTATAACAATGTTATCCATAACCATCTTAAGTTAACTCCATATTTTATTACTAATTATTTATATCGATTTTTTATAGTTTATATAAAGTATATTTTATATATAATGCATAATAAGCTATTACAATTTTTCAGTTTTTGGTATTGAGTATTAAACTGTTATGCAATAATCTACTTAAATATCATTTTTTCTCTTTTCAGTCTTTTAACCTCATCTCTCAGCAGTGCTGCTCTTTCAAAATCCAGTTCTTTTGCAGCCTGATTCATCTCATTTTTTAAGGATGTTATCAATGCCCTGAGACTGCTCTTCGGTAAATATTTTGCCTTGCCATCACTTGCTTTATAAAACTCTTCTTCTTTATCATCTCTGTTTAAATCTTCAAAATATACCATATCATCTATCGGCTTTTGGATAGTCTGTGGTGTGATATTATTTTCAAGATTAAATCTTAGTTGGATCTCTCTCCTACGATTGGTCTCCTTAATGGCCCTCTTTATTGAACCGGTTATCTCATCACAGTAGAGTATAACTGTACCATTAGCATTCCTGGCTGCCCTGCCCATAGTCTGTATCAGAGATGTTTCTGAACGTAAAAATCCCTCTTTGTCTGCATCGAGTATTGCAACTAATGATACCTCTGGCAGATCCAATCCTTCTCTCAATAGATTGACACCTACTAAGACATCGATCTTACCTTCTCTCAATTCTTTTAATATTTTAATCCTTTCAATAGTGCCAATCTCTGAATGCAGATATCTAACCTTTATATTGATTTCTTTTAAATACTCAGCAGTATTTTCTGCCATTTTTTTGGTTAGAGTAGTGACTAAAACCCGTTCTTTCAGTTCAACTTTCTTTTTGATCTCTGAGATCAAGTCATCTACTTGATATTTAGCCGGTCTGATAACTACTTCTGGATCTATTAATCCGGTTGGTCTGATTATCTGTTCAACAATTTGATAGCTATTTTTTATCTCATATTTCCCCGGAGTTGCTGAAACAAAAAGTACTTTTTCCATATATTTCTCAAATTCGTTAAATACAAGGGGTCTGTTATCATATGCAGAAGGCAATCGGAAACCATATTGTACCAGATTATCTTTTCGGGATTTATCGCCTGCATACATCCCTCCCAGCTGTGGGATTGTTACATGTGATTCATCAATAATAATTAGAAAAGGTCTGGGAAAGTAGTTGAGTAGTGTTGCCGGAGGTTCACCAGCCACTCTGTCACTTAAATGTCTGGAATAATTCTCAATACCGGTACAATAGCCGAACTGTGTCAGCATCTCCAGATCATATTTCGTTCTTTGTTCTAACCTTTCTGCCTCTAATAACTTATTGTTCTGACGAAAATAGGTTAACCTGTCTTTCAACTCTTCATTAATTGTTTTTATAGCTTTATTTAATCTCTTTTGAGGTGTTACAAAATGTTT
>CAZLMD010000017.1:12671-22202 GCA_964560535.1 uncultured Atribacterota bacterium | reverse complement strand
AAGGTTTATTGCTCTTTGCAGTTTCAATTGGATTTGGTTTTTTAAAGAACAAATTAGGGAAAGATAGAACAGAAAGTATAAAAGAAGCATTGATAACAGCAATGCTCTGGGCTGAAGAAGAATTCGGTATAGGCGAAGGTGAGAAAAAATGGGAGGAAGCCTGGAGAAAATTACTGGAAATTCTGGAAGGCAGAAATATAACTTTGAAAACTCCGGAGACTAAGGAACTGCAAACAATAATGAAGGCTAATATTAATAAAATCAATAAAGAACGTTATGATACCCTGTTAAAGAAAGAGGCTTTTTACCAGACTGATACAATAATAAAGCAGAGTGAAGGGAGATAGAATAATTGTCTATTATTGAGAATAAGATTAACCATATTAAGGTTGCAGAATTTTTTCACCTGGATGAATTTCAATGTCCCTGCTGTTTGAGGGTAAAACTGCATCCTGTTCTGTTGCAAAAATTGAATGATTTGAGACATAGAATTCAAAAACCGATAATAATCACATCAGGTTACCGCTGCCCTGTTAATAATGAGGAGGTGGGAGGGGTAAATGGCAGTTATCATCTTTTTGGTATGGCTGCTGACATATATGTGGCAAAAATGTCTTTAAAAGAACTCTTGAATGCAGCAAAAGATATTGGTTTTCCTGGAATTGGATATTATCCAGAAAATAATTTTTTGCATTTGGATATACGCCCTGCCGGACCAGTTCGCTGGCAGGGCTAATTTATGAGAAGGAGATGAAAATGGATTGGTCTAATATGTCTGAAATTATTACAAATCAAGGTTTTCCGATAGCCTTATCATTATTTTTAATTTTTCGTATTGATAGGTTTATGCAGGAATTAGTCTTTACACAAAAAGAGGGTTATCAGCAGATTTTTAAACAAGTCTCTCTGGTGCAGAAAACATTGACAGAGTTAAATCAGCAAAATCGTGATTACCATTCATTATTCTGTTCTGAGATACAGAAAGAACTCGCCGGTATCAAAGCCAGTATAAAGGAAGCTCCTTAGTGCTGATTGCTAAGGAGCTTCTTATTATAAATCATAGAAATTAGTGAAATTTTTGGTAAAGGTGAAAGATGCAGGTAGCCCCTTATCTTTTAAGATCTCCACACAAATCCTGACAACATCTTCATCATAATAGGTGTTAGCATTCTTCTGTAATTCTTTCAAAACTTCTTCCAGATTATAACTTGCCCGATAAGCACGATGTGACAGCATGGCTATTACAGTGTCTGTAACCCTTAAAATTCTGGCTTCTAAAGAGATGTCTTCTCCTTTTAACCCTTCAGGATAACCGGTGCCATCCATATTTTCATGGTGTTGTAAAATTATTTTAGCAATCGGCCAGGGGTATGGTAAATCGCTTAACATTTTATATGCTGACAGAGGATGGCCTTTTATAAAACTATACTCTACCTCCGTTAATTTGCCTGGTTTATTCAGAATATCCGCCGGGATGGTTAGTTTACCGATATTACAGATTAAGGAAGCAAACCACAAACCTTCTAACTGTTCCTTTGATAACCCCAGATGTCCACCTATTGCCTTGCTGAGTTCAGCAATCTGATAATGTTTACCACTGGCATAGGGATCCTTTATTTCCATAATTCGGGCAATAGTTAAAATAGCTGCATGCTGAGCATTTTCTAAAGCACGGGTCCGTTTTAAAACCATCTTTTCTAACATGTCTTTTTCTTTTCTCAAAAGATCTTCTGCTCTTTTGGTGCGTAACATTACTTTAATCTGTGATATTAACTCTGCTGGTTGAAATGGTTTAGAGAGGAAAGAATCAGCACCTGTTTCTAATCCCTTTACCTTATCTTTTAAATCGGTGTAAATAGCAGTTAATAGCATAATGGGTATGTGAAGAGTATTTTTGTTCTTTTTTAATTTTTGACAGACGGTATAACCATCCATTTCTGGCATACTTATATCCAGTATTATTACATCAGGCTGTTCTGTAATGGCTTTCTGTATTCCTTCTATACCAGATTGAGCCTCAATCAGCTGTAATGATGGTAAATATTGTTTTAAGTATGCTTCAAGGACTATAAGATTGTCTTTTTTATCATCAATTGCTAGTACTTTTTCCATATTTTCTTCTACCTTTATAGTATGAGTTCTATTGTATTATTTCTGATTTGTATTTAATTATTGCCCTTATTTAATTGATAATTATTATCTGTTATTCATTCAAATATACTGATTGGTCTAGAAAGTATAATTGTTTTGGCTTTTCCAGGGCCTCTCTACAATCTTTGGCTTCTATGGTACCATACTGCCCCTTTTAGATTATCCCTCCCCTTTTTACTTTCCCGCCGGCTTTCATTATTTTTATACAAATTCTAATTCAACATACATTTTATTTTTTCAATCAATTCTGTCCGATTGACAGCACCTTTAAAAACCAGTTGTTTGATTTTATTGTATTTTAGCTCTTTTATCTCTTCCTCAGTCAAATCTTTAGCAGTCAGGACAAGAACCGGGACAATCCGGGTTCTCTCATCTTCCCTGATCTTCTTTAATACCTCAAACCCATCCATTCCGGGCATCATCAAATCAAGAATAATTCCTCCGGGAATTTCTTCTTTCAAATATTGCAGCGCCTCTTTGCCCCCTCTGGCTACTTCAATATGAAAGCCTTCCTCTTTTAATAAATATTGAATTTGAGAAATCGAAGGCTCATTATCCTCTATTAGAAGTAAGTGGTTGGAAGATGTTTTTACATCTCTTTTTTTGGGTAAATCAAATGGTTTTTTATTTTCATCTATTAGAGTATTTGCCAATAAAGGATCAACATAATTATCAATTATTTTAGGCAATAAAACTCTAAAGGTACTTCCTTTGCCCGGCTGGCTTTCAACCTGTATCTCCCCTTCTAATATCCGTACCAGTCGAGATACAATGCCCAGTCCCAAACCGGTCCCCTCATATCTTCGTGAAGCAGAACCTTCAACCTGTTTAAATTCGTCAAATATTTTTGGGATATCTTTCTTATCAATTCCTATACCGGTATCATGAACAGCAATAGAGTAATTGCCCTTTATTTCATCAAAATTTAATTTTATTTCGACTAAGCCTTTTTCAGTAAATTTAACGGCATTGCCTACTAAATTTTGTAAGATTTGATTTATTTTTTGTCTATCACTATATATTTGTGGTAAGCCAGGCTGTATATCTATTTCCAATCCTATTCCTTTTTCTTTTGCCTGATAGAAAAAATCTTCTTTAATCTGTTTTATAATCTGCTCCAGGGAGAAATGCTCAGGCAATATGGTGATCTTCCCTGCCTCAATTTTGGAAAGGTCCAGTATATCATTGATAAGATTAAGCAGGTTTCTCCCATTTCGGATTATTACTTTCAGGTATTTCTTTTGTTCTTCTGAGATTTGTTCTGCTATCTGTATCTCTAAAAGATCGGAGAGGGCTATGATAGAATTTAAGGGTGTACGCAATTCATGGCTCATATTGGATAAAAATTCGCTCTTTAACCTGCTAGCCTCTTGGATTTCATTCTTCTGCAGCTCCAGTTCGATATATTGATGTTCAATCTCTTCTTTTTGGTTTTTAAGTTCTTCTGCATGTTCTGACAGTTCGTCATTTAGCTTATTTAACTGTTTATTCCTATTATCAATCTCCCGGCTTAACCTTATGGTTTCTTCCTCATTAATTAATTTCTCCATGGTAATTGTCATTTGAGGAATAGTTTGAGAGATTATTGTAATAACATCTGAATGGTATGTATATATGCTGGCTAAGACAATTATGACCTCTACACAACCATTTAATATGAGGGGAAAGGCTATTATTTCTTTAGGAATCAGATTAGCAGGAATAGCTTTATAGGCAAAGGCTGTACCATCAGGTATATTTTTTAAATAGATAGTACTCTTTTCGTTTAAAACCTGTCCGATAATTCCTTCTTTATAACTTAAGCTATAATTTCTAATCAATTCTTTATCTATTCCTACTGAAGTTAGATGTTCATATTGCTGGCTATCACGATTAAAGCGGTAAAGCACACCTATTTGCGACTCAGTATTGTTACATAGTTTTTGAATGGCTACTTCAAAATATTCCTTAATACTCCCCAAACTGAAAATATGTTCTAAAACATCATTCCTTTTATTACTGATATTTATAGTGCTTTGAATTATCTCAACAGTCTTATTTATAGTTTTTGCCAGATTACTAACCTCATCAGAACCTCTCTCTACAGCTCTTGATGAATAATTTCCCTTTTGAATATCTAAAGAAACCCTGGCTATCTCCCTTATTGGCCTGGTAATTGACGCGGCAAGGATTCTGGAAATAAAGAAGGTTAAGATAATTATAATAAAAAATAAGATCGACAAATTGATAATCAAATATTCCATCGACCGGTAAATCTCTTTTGCATCCTGTTTAACAATAAACCCCCAATTAAATTCAGGTAAATAAGTGTAGGCTGATATGGTTTTCACTCCTCTATAATCATTTTCTTCCGCTATGCCGGTAAAACCTTGAGTAGCTTTTTGTACTGGAAGCGTATCAATCTTGAGGCGTAGATTAGCTTCAGGGTACCACCGTAGGGGATTTTGAATGACTCCTTCTCTGTTGACAATCTCTATTTCACCGGTATCACCTAATCCGGCTATGTCAGAAAGTAACGGGTAAAGAGAGATATCCGGGTTAATTCTGGCAACGAGTATTCCAATAAAATGGGCACCTCTATGTTCCAAACAATATATGGGAGTAGAAATATCTAAAGTATTATTCTTAAGATTTTCTGAATAGTGTATTTGCTGAATAAAGGTATTCTGGGAATGTGATAGAACGAGATAATAAGAGCGGTCTGACATTACCATCCCCTCTTGTTCCTTAGAGGTAGAAAGCATGACCTTTCCTGTTTCTGGTTGAACGATTAATAATTCCTGATAATCCGGGAAATACTTTAGATAACGCTGTAAATATTGACGGGGCTGCCCATCTTCGCCAAAATTATCATCAGAAATAGAATCCCGGTTTAAAAAAAAGTGTTCGAAATTTCGTATATTTTCATCACTTGCAATTATCTGAATATCACCCTTTCGTTCTTCCAGCCAATTTAGCAGACTGTTAGCCTTTAAATCTCTCATAATTATCAGTTTACTTGTTTCCTGTTTCTTAATATCTTTTGATACCTGAATAAATATGATAGCAAAGGCGATGAGAATGGTTGAAATAGATACTAGCAAAAAATAATAGAATATTTTACTCTGAAGAGAATTAAATCGAAAGATTTTCCTCATTTTGTAACACCTTTTATTTGTTATAACGAAATTACTGTGACTGTTTCTTTTTTTAAATCCTGTATATTCTTCCTATCCTATACAGATGTACTATCATTACTTTTTTTATACATAGGGTAATAACGAAATAATCGTCTGGCTTTTACCTGATGTTCGAGAAGAATAGATTCTGCTTCACCCAATGCCAGCAATCCATCAGGCGTGATACTTTTAAACAAGTTTTTTAATATTTTTCTTTGAGCATCCAAATCATAATAAATTAATACGTTACGGCAAAAAACCAGATCAAAGTAGCCAAAGATGCTTTCCGGAGGAACAATGTTTTTCTCATCTCTTAAATCATGAATAGAAAAACAGACATTATTTTTTATCATATTACTGATAGAGTAAAGATCTCCTTGTTTTTTAAAATATTTCTTTATCCATTCATATCTGGTATTTTTTACACTTTCATAATCGTATAAACCCTCTTTAGCAAATTCTAAAACTTTTTCATCGATGTCTGTGGCAAAAATATCGATCTGAAAATCAATATCTTCTCTTTTTAATAGTTCCTGCAATAGAATAGCTAAGGAGTATGGTTCTTCTCCTGTGGAACAGCCTGCAGACCATATGCGAAGGTGGTCCTCTTCTTTGTTTTTTTTCTTTTTCACTAAACGGGATAGATAGCAGCGGTATATCATTTCAAATACTGCCGGGTCTCTAAAAAATTGGCTTACTGGAATATTTAAATGATTAATCAGCTGTCCTAATTCCTCTTTGTCCCGTAGCAGGTATTGGTAATATGAATCAATTTCCTGAAAGTTTTTTTCTTGCATTCTTCTGACGATACATTTTTCAATAAAATGCTTTTTCAATCCTAAAATCTCTTTCCTCTTATCTTCTTTCAGATGGTTGATAATCCGATCCATTAAGAATATTCCTTTTTTTGATTTCTGAAGGCTAATTAACTTGCTATTTTCCTTAGCCTCTTTTTGTAGCTATTGGTGAATGTGGCTTAATAAGACCTCTATTTTGTTTTTGGCTTAAACCACCCTTTGATACTTCTTTTTCAGGTTCAATTTTTATTGATTTTCTAAAAATTGCTGCTGAAAGCTGTTGTGCAACAAATTCAAGTAAATCAATGTCTTTTTCACTGTATAGTCTGGCATTATCATAACTCTGCAAGGCAAGGACTCCGATAACTTTCTGTTCTATTTTTAAAGGTACTGCTAACCAGAGGTGTGTATTTGTCATTACATCCCATGGTTCAATATATCCATATGACAGCATCTTGCGATAACGCTGAAAATCCATCAATACCGGTTTCCCGTTTTTTAAAATATAATGGAAGATGCTCTGGGACGAACAGTAACGTTGTATGAATATCTCATCATCCCCGGCAGCCTCGCCGGCAGCCTCATCAGTATAATATGGGAAATAGATTTTGTTCTCATCTTTGTCCCATAATGCAATATAGAAATTAGCTGCAACTAAGACTCTTTTCAGATGTTCCTGAACAATAGGATAAATTTCGGGCAAAGTTAATTCAGAGTGAGATAGCTGTGATATACGGTATAAAACATGTTTTAATCTTCTTTCCCTCTTCAAGAAAGAAACATCCTGAAAAGAGAAGATCATTCCTGCCAGACGGTTTTCAACCTTATTGTATCCTTTGCTTCCTAACACCTGTATTTCATAATTGTCTTTAGTGTATATGTTTGTTTCAAAAGACCTTCTGGAATAATCAGACCCAAAAAACAATGGATCTTCCGGTCTGAGACAATATATTAAAGAATTACCCCTCACCTCATCCTCAGTAAATCCTGTAAGTTCTTCAAAACAGCGATTCACCTGTATAACGATACCGTCGATATTGGTATAGGCGAGTGCCACAGGACAGCCTTTAAAAAGATTGGTATACTCTCTGCGCCCCTGTTCGAAAAACTCCTCAATCTTCTTTAATTTTATTTCAGCCAGGGATTTATCTTTTTCAGCTATAATTGTTTTATTTTGTTTCTCTTTCGGGATAGGTTTCCGTAATAATTTTTTTCTTAAAAAACTTGTCTTCTTCTTATTTCTAATATTTTTCACTATAATTATGCTTCTCCTTCTAGTATTTTAACCTTTTAACGATTCTATGAAGTTTTAAAAAAGAATGTTTATTAGCAAAGATAGTGCTGTTAGAAAATCTTTGCTGAAGTAACAATATCAAATTGACTTGTTTTTAACCTTTATTTTATCATAGAATAGATAGATACAGAGGAGAATATTTCATTTTCTTTCTTTTTCAGGTATTTTAAAGATAACATCAATTACCCTTATGCCCTTAACAGATTACACATAATTTCAATGTATAGATGAAGCAATTATTTTATCGTATACCTTCAAACAGGCATCTACCACTTCCGGGTCATACAATATACCTCTATTTTTTAAAATCTCTTCTTTTGCTGCTTCAATCCCCAGAGATGGTCTATATGGGCGATCAGAGGCCATGGCTTCAAACACATCTGCTACACAGATGATGCGGGCTTCCATCATGATATTTTCACCCTTTAAACCGCGTGGATAGCCGCTACCATTTATTTTTTCATGATGCTGACAAACAATTTTAGCAATCGGTGCAACAAAAGAGATATCTTTTAGAATATCATAACCTGATTGAGAGTGATTTTTCACCAAGCTGTATTCGTTTTCATTTAAACTGCTGGGCTTATTCAGTATTTCAGAAGGGATATTAATTTTCCCTATATCATGAACTAATGAGGCTATTTTTATTGACTCAATTCTATCTTCTTCCAACTCCAGTTCTTCTGCAATGGCAACGGCCAATTGGGCAACTTTCTCCTGATGTCCAGCAGTATACGGATCCCTGGCTTCAACCAGTCTGGTTATGGTGCAGATAATATCATCTCTGCTCTTATGCAGCTGATGATAATTTAAATAATTATAAATACTATTAGTTATACCATGTGTAAAGCTTTCTATTTTTTTTATACTCTCCTGATTGAAAGCATTTCTTTTTTCGCTTACAATACCTAAGGTACCAAGCGTTTTTCCCTCAAAAGTAATAGGAATTTTTGCACATGACTTAATCCATTCTAAACCAGGGATTACAACCCAGCGAAAATCTTCATAAGTATCATTAACTATAATGGTTTTTTGTTTATGTATTGCCTCTTTTTCTATCATAAAATCGTGATTTTTATTATTAAGATTTTGTATAACCTTCTGACCTTCTACATCTTTAAAACCATTGGTGACGGCTACTCTAACCTGATTATCTTCAAGTATAGTGATAAAGGAACCCTCATTTGGCAGCACTTTGGATAAAAATTGTAAAGAATCGTTTAGTTTAGAAGAAAAATCTTTTTCAGAGAGCAGACTATAAACCATCTCCTCTTTCATAGCTATTAAACTATCCTGTTCATTTTTGGGAATAAAAAGATCTTCTAATTCAGACTCTGCATTTTTCTGAGCAGTTATATCTATCGCTATCACGTTTAGATATAGTAATCTGTCTTTATTGCCAAAAACAGGATGCACATACCATCTTGTCTGAAGCTTTTTTCCATCTTTAGCAAGAAGTAT
The DNA here is from genome assembly GCA_964560535.1 of uncultured Atribacterota bacterium. Taxonomy (GTDB): domain Bacteria; phylum Atribacterota; class Phoenicimicrobiia; order Phoenicimicrobiales; family Stramentimicrobiaceae; genus Stramentimicrobium. The sequence goes on along the minus strand of CAZLMD010000017.1, from coordinate 13,341 downwards.
GTTTTCATTATATGTAGGACTATCTTTACTATAAACTCCAAAATATCTCTCCCGTACCATATGTTGTTGCCCTGGAGGGATAAATAGTGTCAGAAAATCTTTTTCTAAAACTTCCGATCTCTGATAACCGAGGGTATCAAGCATAATCTTATTCATATAACGAATGGTTCCATCAGCATTTATCGCAGCAAAAAATACCGGTATTTCATCAATAAAGTTAGGGAAAAATTCATTACCAGTCTCAGTCTTGATTGATAGATCAGTCTTATTTGCAACTTCTGATTTTTTATAAAAAATGGTAATAGCAAGAACAATAGCTGCTAGTAGAGCCAGCAACAGATTGGTGGCTAAATCAGTCCATCTGCCCATATCTGGAAGAGAAAAAATTCCAAGTATGTTTTGGGGTAGATTAAATAGTTTAATGTATATAATGAAAAAAATTAGCAGAACAAATACTGCAAATAGTATATGGGAATGTTTTCTCTTTTTTTCCTTAAAATTCCTGAAATAATTCTTTTTATCGGGCATTGGGTTCACCTATTTTTTTCTGAATGAATAACGGATAGATTTTTTTATGGTTTATACTTATTTTTCTGTTGATACTCCTAATACCTGGGCTAATCTTGTCTGGTTTAAATCCATTACAAAAAGATAGTATATGATGCCCTCT
>CAZLMD010000017.1:10149-12571 GCA_964560535.1 uncultured Atribacterota bacterium | reverse complement strand
GGCTAATCTTGTCTGGTTTAAATCCATTACAAAAAGATAGTATATGATGCCCTCTTTAATCTCATTAAGCCTCTTTATAGCTCTTTTTAAGACAATTAAATCTTCAATTGGTAATTTAAAAGATTGATATTGCTGGCTTTTAATTTTGTTCAGGTCTGGTTTTAATGAAGCAATGCCATATTGGGATTCTTGATAGATGGGGAGGTGTATCTCTCGTAATGAATCACGTGCTTTCAATAATTCTTGTAAACCGGTTTTAGTTATATTGAAATGGGAGGCAATCTCAGATATTCTGGGGAAGCGTTTGTTATCCTCCCGATATTCAATAACAAAATTATTGACCTGATTATTTAATGAGACTAGCCAGTCAGGAAAATCTACCTGCCTGTTACTATTTAAAAGATATTGATGAACCTCTTCAGTAATGATAATCTGAGCATATGTTTTAAAGTCTATTTCTTTATGTGTTTCACTACCATAGAGGTGGACTGCGTTTAATAACCCAAGGTAGCCAACTTCTTCCAGATTCTCACGAGAGCTAGAAACATCTTTAAATTGATTAGCTATTTTAGAGATCAAGTACTGGTATTTGTTAATAAGCTCATTTTGTGATAGTAGCCTTTCTTTCTCTATGTTAATAACATCATTCACTCTTGACATTGCAAGTACCTCCAGTTATCAATCCATATCATAAAAGAGAACCCTCCTCCTTTAAAATTCTTCATAAAGTATACTGTAAAAATATTATATGTTCGTATGTATTTGTATTAAAAAGTCGTTAATAATTTTATAAATAACACCTGTCATAATGCTGTTAGGGATTTCTATTTTTTGACTACCCTTTTTGTATTAAGAGGGTTTTTTGAAAGTGAGTCGTGGCAATTTCATTTATTTATTCCTACATCTTTTCTTTTTTTTCGTTTTGTTTTACCCTGTATGCCTGACACAAAACGAGTGTTTCATAAGAACTATCTCATATAGTTGTCTAAATAAAAAAATAAACCGGTGGTATGGCAGCCATAATGGTTATTAGCTAAAAGGAAACCATCTCAGGCCCATTACTTTGCGTCCTACTCTTTCGAATAGTTTGCCTTTATCAGTTTTGTGTTTTATTTAACCTTATCTTATAGTAAATTTTAAGCTTTCTATTATATTTATTCCCTAAATGAAGTGGCTTTAGACAAGGATTTAAAATAATTATTTATCAATCTTACTTACTTTTATTTATAATTCAGTCTACACAATGAATCTATGTCTTCTTTTTTTTCTTCTCTTTATACATTTGTTGATCAGCAATGCTTATAAGTTCATCAGGAGACTTTGATTCTGTTGGTAAGTATTCGGAAAATCCAATACTAAATCTAACCTGATAATCCTTTTCTATATTTTTAATCAATGAAGATAACTTTTTTTCCAATCTCTCTTTAATAAGTATAGACTGTTTTAAAGAGTTATCAGGAAATACCAGCAGAAATTCATCTCCACCCATTCGACAGATAATATCAACTTCTCTCAGGGTAGACTTAAAAAGATTGCTAAACATCTTTATAGTTTTATCTCCTTCTTGATGACCGAAAGAATCATTAATTTCTTTTAATTTATCAATATCTAAAAATGCAATCAAAAGAGGTGACCCACTACGTTGAGCTAATTTCATCTGCCTTTCCAATAACTCAAGGCCATATGAACGATTATAACAGCCTGTTAAAATATCAATACGTGCCATTTTTTGAAGTTCTTTTTCTAGTTCCTTTCTCTCTGTAATGTCTATGTAAGTAGCAATAATTCCACTTACCTTTCCATCAATGAGAACAGGGGAGCCGGAGATAGAGACTGGAAAGAGTGTTCCATCTTTCTTTTTACGGATTGTTTCATACTGGAAATAACCTTGAGTAAGTGCTTTTTTATCAAGGATTTCCCCTTCTTTTATTTTATCAGTTGTATGAATTATTCCGCAATTAACATCTTTACCCCTTATTTCTTCTACGATATATCCGAAAAGTTCGGTAAACCGTTTGTTGGCATCTATGATATTTGCCTTTTCATCCAGATAGAGTAATGCCTCTGAATGGCTCTGAAAGAGACTGATAAATTCTTGCTGGCTCTTTCTTAAAGCCTCCTCTGCTTTTTTCCGCTCTGTTATGTCAATATAGGTAATAATAGATCCACTGGCTTTCCCATTTATAAGGACAAGGGAACCGGAGATAGAGACTGGAAATAGTGTTCCATCTTTCTTTTTACGGATTGTTTCTATTTTATAATGACCCTGGGAACGGACTTTTTCATCAAGCTTATTCCCCTCATCGATTCTGTCAGTTGTATGAATTATTCCACTATCTACATTTTTACCTTTCAACTCTTCTAAGGTATATCCGAAAAGTTCGGTAAACCGTTTGTTGGCATCTATGATATTTGCCTTTTC
>CAZLMD010000017.1:7238-10049 GCA_964560535.1 uncultured Atribacterota bacterium | reverse complement strand
TATATCCGAAAAGTTCGGTAAACCGTTTGTTGGCATCTATGATATTTGCCTTTTCATCCAGATAGAGTAATGCCTCTGAATGGCTCTGAAAGAGACTGATAAATTCTTGTTGGCTCTTTCTTAAAGCCTCCTCTGCTTTTTTCCGCTCTGTTATGTCTGTGAAGATACCCTCTACTCCAGTAATTTTTCCAGATTCATGATGATAGTATTTGCTATTTGTTGCAACAATTATGGGTTGTCCGTAATTATTCTTAAATACTATTTCATAATCTATTAATTCTCCTTTGTTCTCTTTAAGGGCCTTTAAAAATGTTTCTCTATCCTCAGGGTTATAGTAAAACTCTCGAGCTATATTTTTACCAATTATCTCATCTAAGGATCGGCAGCCCAGTATTTTTATTCCTGCAGGATTCATCATTATAATATTTCCATCTTTATCAGTCTGATAATACCCTGCCGGCATATTCTCAAAGACTGTTTTAAATTTTTTTTCACTCTCCTCAATCTTCTCCAGATACTCTTTCTCTTTACTTATATCCTGATAAAAGGCAACAATAGTTTCTTTTTCATCATTTTTTAATACTGCCGAAACCGTAATGACAACAGGTACCAGCCTTCCATCTTTCTTTTTACGAATGGTTTCAAATATAATGTCTTCACCTGCTATAGATCTTTTGCTCAGATCATCACTTTCCATAACTGTTTTCTTATCCGGGAAGATCATTCCTTCATTGATATTTTTGCCTTTTACCTCTTCTAAGGTATATCCGAAGAGTTCGGTAAATTTCTTATTAATATTTAAGATGGTACCATTGCCCTCCTGGTATATCCCGGCTATCGGACTGTTTTCAAATAGACTAAATGCTTCTTCCTGGCTCTTTTCCAGTAGCCCTTTAGTTTTCTTTATCTCAGAAATTTCCATAAGTATGATAACAATTCCCGCAACTTCTCCCTTATCATCTATTATTGGTGAACTGGATAGAAGTACCGGAAATAACTGACCATTTTTAGTTTTCAGATTCAGCCCCGACTTTTTCTTTATCTCTTTCTGTGCTATACATTCAGTTAGAAGGTTCTGCAAATTATCTTGCTCAAGCAATAATCCTACCGGTTTTCCCAATAATTCTTCCTTTTCATAGCCGGATAAATTAAGTAGTGCCTGATTAACGCTAATTACTTTACCATCGCTATCTAATAATGCCAGAGAATCAGCCATTGTAGAGATTATCTGTTCAGCGGCAGTGTATGGAGTTATCGTAATAAATTGATATTTGGCTATAGCATATACTATGCCTCCCACTAAGACTAAATTCACAATATTGGCAATTGAAGGAACTTCAATTGTGTTTAACAATGGCATTACTATATCGATAACCGTTCCGACAATCAGTGACAACAATGATGTATAAAAAATGGTTTGAGTCTGTTTTTGTTTAAATTGTTCTGATGTTTTTCTTCCAAAATTGAAAAGAAGATAGAGTCCTGCGATGGTAAAAGAAAGATAGTACAGAAAAAAGAAGTAGGTCCATGGCGAATCTGACCAGATTCTCTCCCATCCCCAGGGCTTCTTTGTATAATAGCTAATCAGAACTCCAGTGAACTGTTTATAGATAAGAATTAATGGTATAGAAAAAAAAGCGACATAGAGAAGTCGATTTTTTAGTACCTCTTTTTTTTCTGTAAAAATGAGAACAAACCATAGAAAGAACATAGAGAAACTAATCCATCCGATAGAGGCAAATTTGTTTAACAGAGTAGCGGTATTCTGATCAATATTTAATTGGTAGAAAAATATGAAGATGAAACTCCAGATAGCAAAACAACCAATAAAGGCGATGAGAACTCTATTTAATATTGATTTTGCATTCCTCCGAAGAAGAAAAAATATCATTCCAAAATAAATTAAAGATGTGAGGAAATGGGCAAAAGATAGTATATTCATATTTACCATTTAATGCTTTTAATGCTTTAACAACTGTATTTTTAATACTTATTTTTGTGTTTCTCTATATATACAATATATAAAGTCAAAAATCTTTATGCTTTAAATCTAATCCAGCTTTTTACTTGATAGCAAAACATTTTTGATTTTTTATTATTTGAAATTGACAATAAAATGACCTTAATTAAATCAATATATTGAGCTATCAGCTAACATTTTAGTTAACTTTATTACATTTGTATAGTACAAACACGAATATAATGTGTAAAGTATATTAATTAGTTTGCTTATTTAGTTTAATGTAAAAATGAAACAGAAAAATTTTACAAAATTACGCCTGTGTCTGATTAGTTTTCCTGACTGAAATATATACCTATGCCTATCCTTCTTTCCACTTTCTCAAAACATCCAGTACAGTATCAATATCATAGGAAGTGTGGCTGGCATTTACCTGAAAACGGATCTCCTCATCTCCACGAGGAACAACTGGAAAATTAAGACCTGTAGCCAGTACACCATTTTTAATCAAGAAATCTACCAGTTCTTTAGTTTTTTTAGTATCTCGAACCATGAGGGGAACAATGGGATGATTACTTTCAATTATCTCATATCCCAACTCTTTTAGCCCATCTTCAAATCTTTTTGTCATCTGCATCAGGTGTTCTAATATGCTCTTCCCTTCTTCACTAACCAATATCTCCAATGCCCGATCGGCTTCTACTGCCTCAGCAGGAGTAATGGGGTTGGAATAGATGTACATGGGAGCATTTTCTCGTAAATAGGTAATCACAGTCTGGCTGGATGTAGCATAACCTCCATTTACACCGAAGGCTTTACCGAGTGTGCCTATTAAGATATCAACACCATCT
>CAZLMD010000017.1:4294-7228 GCA_964560535.1 uncultured Atribacterota bacterium | reverse complement strand
GAGTATATTCTTCAGTACCACGACCTGTTGCTCCGAAACAACCTACTCCATGGGAATCATCAACTATCAGCAGAATGCCTTCAGTGAAGTATTGTTCATACTTTTTAGATAACTGTGCTATCTCTTCAAGTGGTGCATAATCTCCTCTCATACTGAAAACCCCGTCTGTTACAATCAGCACACGTTTCCCCCATTCAATACTCTTTTTTAATTGTTCTTCTAATTCATTCAGGTTAAGATGGCTATAGATAAATTTTTCCGCAGGCCTGGATAGGCGAAGGGCATTAATTATACAGTTATGGTTTAATTCATCACTGATCACGACTGTTTCACCGGTAATTAAAGGTGATAATACTCCTAACACAGTGGTATAAGCAGAATTAAAGATTATGGCATCATCTCTTAGATGAAATTCTGCCAGTCTTTGCTCTAATTTTCTGTGAACTTGATAGGTGCCACTGATAAAACGAACTGCCCCCGGCCCTGTACCGAATTGGCGGGCTGCTTCTTCTCCTGCTGAAATAATATCATCTCGCAATGATAGACCAAGGTAAGAATTGGAATTCATTCTGATAAATGGTTTTTCCCCCTGACCTTTTAAAAAATAACGAGGCCCCTCATTTCCATTCGCTTTTCTAATATCGGTAATAATAAACTCCCTGCCCTTTAATCGCCCTTCTTGTTCTAAATTTTTCAGAGAATCTTTTAATGATTTTTCTAACTTTTTTAAACTCATGTGCCATATCCTCCTATCTTTAAATCTCCTATTGTGTCAATGTACCAGGATTGTTTATTAAGTCTATTTTTGATTTCTTTAAATTTAAAATAGAATATTTTTTTAACAAAAATTGGCTAATAAAAATGTTCGATTGACTACTCTCTCAATTTTATTTTAATTAATCTTTTATTTTAACTTTTAATTTAATTCTTAGTTTCTCAATCATATCTTCTACCATCTTAGGAAGATTATAATCAGGCTGCCATCCCCATTCTTTGCGTGCTACTTGATCATCCATATTGTTAGGCCAGGAATCTGCTATTGCCTGTCTTATCGGGTCAATATCATAGTCGATTTTAAATTCGGGAATCCATTTCTTGATCTCTTCGGCAAGTTCCCGGGGAGAGAAACTCATTGCGCTCACATTGTATCCATTGCGATGTAGCAGTCTATTACTTTCAGCCTCCATTAGCTGTAATGCCGCCTTTATGGCATCAGGCATGTACATCATGTCCAGATAGGTGTTTTCATTTAAAAAACAACTATATTCTCTATTGCTGAGGGCTTCATAGAATATCTCTACTGCATAATCTGTTGTACCACCGCCTGGCAATGTTTCGTATGATATTAGACCCGGGTAACGTAACCCTCGTACATCAAGATTATATTTATGGAAATAATAATTACATAACAACTCACCGGTCAATTTAGTGATACCATATATAGTTGATGGTCTTTGAATGGTATCCTGTGGAGTATTGTCTTTGGGAGTACTGTCACCAAAGACCCCTATAGAGCTGGGGAAAAATATGGCACACTGATAGGATTTTCCTAAATCCAGTACATTGATTAAACCCTGAACATTAACATCCCATGCTAACTTAGGATTCTGTTCTGAAATAGCAGAAAGTAGTGCTGCAAGATGGTAGATAGTATCTATTTTGTATTTCTCTATAATAGCAGCGACTGCTTCAGGGTTAAGACAATCTGCTATCACATACGGCCCTGAGTCTTGTAATTTTTTTGATGATGGTCTCCTCTTATGGCCCCCTGCCACTACATTCGATTGACCATAGATATCCCGTAAAGCCAGTGTTAGTTCAGAACCAATCTGTCCGGTAGCACCAATTACCAGTATATTCTTCATTTAAATCCCTCCCTATAGTTTTTTAAGAAGAAACATAGTTTGAGATAACTAAAATACTATACTGGGCAACCGTCATAAAGATTTATTTAGTTTTTCTATGAAATGAATGGCAATATTTTTGCAAATGTTTAAAAAGATGTCTTATTTACGATATATGATAAAAACTTTACTTAAATAATTTTTTCATTTAACGTTTTGTTAAATAGTTAAATTTTTGACTCTTCTAATCGAATAAATACGCATATTACAACTATTCTGTTTATATTATATAACATTTAAAGCAATATTAATACAATGGTATATAAGTGTGTTTTTTAAATTGTAAGTAAGATCATTAACCTAAAGATACATCTAATACCATCATAATGGTAAACCCAACCATTACACCCATAGTAGCAAGATCAGAATTACCTTTTTGTTGTGATTCAGGGATTAATTCCTCTACTACCACAAATATCATAGCACCTGCGGCAAAAGCAAGGGCATATGGAAGTATTGATCGGGCAATTAAGACTGCTGCAGCTCCTATAACAGAGAAAACCGGCTCTACAATACCAGACAGTTGACCATACCAGAAACTCTTTCGAGAAGACATACCTTCACCTCTTAAAGGTAGAGAGATAGCCATTCCTTCTGGAAAATTCTGTATTCCTATACCGATTGCTAAAGCAATAGCACCACTGAGAGTAGCAGCAGGTAGACCGGCAGCCACTGCCCCAAAAGCCACTCCCACCGCCAACCCTTCAGGTATATTATGTATAGTGACAGCCAGAATAAGCAATGTGGTTCTCTTCCAGGTAGTAGATACGCCTTCCGCTTCTTCCATGGGTAAACCGATATGCAAATGTGGTAATATGGCATCTATCAACCGTAAAAAAATACCTCCCAGCATAAAACCGATGGCAGCCGGTACCCAGCCGGGAAAACGCCCCTCTTCCCCCATTGCTATTGCAGGTTCTAATAATGACCAATAGCTGGCAGCTATCATTACACCGGCGGCAAACCCCAGCATGGTATCGAGTAACTTTCTGTTTACTTCTCTGGTTAAAAAAACTCCGGCAGCACCAAG
>CAZLMD010000017.1:0-4194 GCA_964560535.1 uncultured Atribacterota bacterium | reverse complement strand
CACATTTTCAGGAATATGCAAAATCTCTTTAATACGATTTTGATCAAAATCACCAATCCAACAGGTACCCAGTCCTTCTTTCACTGCCTGAAGGCTTAAGTGATCTAAAACAATGGTCAGATCAACAGGGTGGGAATGTATTCCATTAGGCATAATATGCTCGGTATTGAGTGCACAGCCAGCAACTACGATAGAAGCCTGCCCTACAAATTCCTGTCTACCGGCGGCCAGCATTACCTGTTTTTTCAATTCTTTGTCTTTAACTAAGATCAGTTTCCAGGGCTGTCTGTTGCCTGCCGAAGGCGCCAGTCTTGCCGCTTCAAGTACATTATGTAGTACCTTTTCTGGTATTTCTTTATCCTGATAATTTCTAATACTTCTTCTATTTTTAATTTCTTTTAAAACCATCTTAATAACCTCTCTGCCAAGAAATGATTTTTCTTACTTTATTTATTGGGTAACTATTTTATACATACTGATTGCTGAACAAAAGCTAAAACATATAATATCTATAATAACAATAAGGATATATTTATCAAGCATCTAGCTGGTTTTCTCATTCCTTCTCAAATTGAGCAATTAGCATACCGATAAATATAATAATTCCTCCTATTATTCCTGATACACCGATAGTCTCTTTTAGAATAAGATGGGAAAAGATTGCACCAAAGACCGGTTCAGTAGAAAATATAATGGCTATTTTAGTTGGGTCAGAATAGCGTTGGAAACGATTTTGTAAATATAAGGCAAAACTTGTAGCAAAAACCCCTGTTACCACAATTGCCCAAAATACTGATGAGCTATAGGAGAAATGCAAAGCCTCTTTCTCAAACAATGTGGTTATAATAAAAGACATTAAAAAAACAGTAACTAGCTGGATAAAGACCAGCTGAACATGGTCATGTTCTTTAGTATAAATATGTACTGCAATTATATATAAGGCAAATCCTATTGAACCTAAAAAAACAAGGGAGTCTCCTATATTGATAGAATACAATGAACCACCGGAATTCATCAAAAAAAGACCGAACATTGCCAGTATTACTCCGATTAAAGAATTTATCCTGATCCTCTCTTTAATCCAGAAATAAGAAAAAATTGGAACCAAGACCACTGAGATTCCGGTAATAAAAGCAGTTTTGGTTGCAGTAGTGAACTGAGTGCCTAATGTCTGTCCAAAATAACCGAGAAAAAGCCAGAGTCCTGCAATAAAACCCTTTTGGACTGTCTGTATTCTGATTTCTCTCAATCGATTCCTAAAAATCAAGAAGATAATTAAAAAAGCTAAAAAAAAGCGATATGCTAGAAAGGTAAAAGGAGGTATCGATTCTAATACATTCTTAATAACCGGAAAGGTATAGCCCCAGAGGATTACGACTCCCAGCAGTGTCATCTCTGCTTTTAATCTATTGCTTGCTGTTTTTTTCATGTTTTTCATATTTCTTTCTTATTATCTTTCTATATTTTATTATTTATATTTATTGTTGCAACCATCCGCTTTTTAAACCACATTGCTCCATGATGAGTTTTGCCTCTCGATATTCTTTTCTTGTGATCGGACGGGAAAGTTGAGGGTAATCTATAGCCTGAAAAGCAGGAAAATACTGTGACATCAAACTTATATAAGTTTTTTGTGATATATTTTTAGCAATCCAGGGTAATATCCGGTCAGTACCTGCAAGATTTTCAGGTAATATTAAGTGACGAATTAATAATCCCGAAACAGCTACACCATTACGGTCAATCTTTAAATCTCCTACCTGTCGATACATCTCTCGCAAAGCATCTTTTAAAACATCAGAATAATCTTTTGCTCCGGAATACTTTTGGGCAATCGTATTATCTGCATATTTAGCATCTGGCATATAGATATCTATGATTCCATCCAGAAGTCTTAAGGTATTCAGTGATTCATAGCCACTGGTATTATAAACTATGGGGATAGAAAGACCACTTTTTTTGGACTGCCCTATTGCCGCTATTATTTGTGGCACAAAATGAGTAGGAGTTACAAGATTAATATTATGGCATCCCCTCTTTTGTAAATCTAACATCATCCCCGATAAGCGGGAAACAGTAATAGAATTGCCATTACCCAGCTGACTGATAGAGTAATTCTGGCAAAATACACAGCGTAAGGTACAATTGGTAAAAAAGATAGTTCCCGAACCCCGGGTTCCCGAAATAGGTGGCTCTTCTCCAAAGTGTGCATTATAACTGGATACCGCTGCCAGTGTTGTTGAACGGCACAATCCCTTATCTCCCAAAATGCGATTTACACCACATCGATGCGGACATAGTTTGCAGGATTGCAAAATTTGCTCAGCATCTTCAATACGTTTTTCAAATTCTTCTTCATTAATACTTAGATATGCTGGATATTTCATTTTTACCCTTAATCGTTTTAACTGAATTAGGCAGTTATAAACTTTTAGTCATTTTGAATCTTTTAAAATTATTGCACAGGCCAGGTGTTGCAATGGATGAGATTACCATGACTTGTTTTGAGCAAGTTTTATAATGACAAAAGGGAGGAGCTTGTGTATCGACTGAGCTGTTTTTTCACTAAAACTAGAAATTTCAATTATTATAGATGATTTAAAACTTCAATTAAAGAATTTAACTGAAGATACTGATCCGAAATCGGTGTTTCCTCTTCAAATTTCCAGGTAACAGCAGGGATTAGGATACAGTTTAAACCGAGCTGAAGTCCCGGGTTTAGATCAGATCTTACACTGTTTCCAACAATCCAGGTTTTTTCTTTTTTTAAATTATGCTTCTCCAAAATCTGCAAATATTCATCAGCTGTTTTATAATTTAAAACATATATTGCTTTAAAATAAGCCTTCAAACCAGAGCGCATTATTTTTTGATGCTGTATTTCCGGGTCTCCCAGTGTTGCAAGTATTAAAATATAACGATTTTTAAGATTGTTTAATACTAAATCCACCCCTTCGACCGGTTCCGGAGTTTGCTGAAAAACATTCCAACCTATGTTGACAACTCTTTTTTCTGTCTCTGCATCAACTTTCTTTTGGAATTTATGGCAATAATAATGGTAAGTTTTTACCAGACTTAGAGGGTATCTTTCTTTGGAAAATCCCTGTTTTTTGACAAACCCTATATCAATTTCGTCTAATTTTTCTAACGCTTCTCCAGCTGGAAACCCTGATTCAGACATTAATTTGGAAAATTCAGACCTGGCATGATTGTATATCTTTGATGTTTTTATCAGGGTATCATCGAGATCAAAAATAATTGTACTTATCTATTCTTCCCCCTTATGCTTATAATGTAGATTTGTTAAAACTAGTTTTATTATAACCTGAATAGCTATAACGAGTAAAATTATTTTATACTTGATAAATATATGAATGTGGTATAATTTAAGGTAATATACTTTTGGTTAGAAAAAAGAATTTGAAAAGAGGACTTATATGGCAAATATGGCAAAAACGAAATCGGTTCTTAATAAGAAAAATGGGAAAAAGGTAAAATCAATGTGGCGCGAATTATTTGAAACTGTGATAAGTGCTGGAATTATAGCCTTTATTATTATCACCTTTATTGGACAGGTTACTGTGGTAAAAGGGGCTTCTATGGAAAATACTCTATTTAACCGTGAAAGGTTAATCTGCAACAAGATCGTCTATCGGTTATCTGAACCAAAGCATGGTGATATAATAATTTTTAAACCACCCATTGATCAAAATAATAACTATATAAAAAGAGTCATTGCCATTGAGGGTGACAAAGTCAAGATAGTTGATGGACTTGTATATCTTAATGGGGAGAAAATAGAAGAGGGCTATGTGACACACCATTCTCTTGAAACAATGCCTGAAGTAACAGTCAGGGAAAATTCTTTTTTTGTACTTGGTGATAATAGAGCAAACAGCAGTGATAGCCGTTTCTGGGGTTTTGTCCCCAGGAGGAATATAATAGGCAAAGCCTCTGTAATTTTTTGGCCTATTACACGGGCTCGTATGCCCTGAATAAATAAGAAATAAATAAAATATACTAAATACATAGGTAATTTGAAAGGAGTGCTTATGGAAAAAATTAATAAGTGGATTTTTGTATTCCTTTTATTATTACTTATTACACAATTTAGTTTCTCTATTACCTTAATAGCATCTGAGAAAGATCTTATAGCAGAGGCATTAAATTATTTGGAACAACAGAATTATAAGA
>CAZLMD010000016.1:16854-23934 GCA_964560535.1 uncultured Atribacterota bacterium | reverse complement strand
TTAATAAAGATTGGCAGCTTTGACTTTACAGGATATCCCAGGTCTGTATTGTTAAACCTGCTACCACTTATGATTAAAAAAACTAAAAAGGAGGCAAAACAATGCCATCTCTTATAAAAGTTAAAACAAAAAACAGTATTATAGATTTATTACCTGAAAGAAACATACCTGCTCACAATTTTTCCCCTGCCGAACTTCTCGAAATAGAAAAAGATATTCTAGGTATTTATGTACATGACCATCCACTATCTTTATACAGGAAAAATATAGTAAAACAAAATAATACAGGGTATATTATTATACAAAGTCATCATATTGAACAACTGAGAACCGAGCAGTCTGTTCTTATTGCCGGTCTATTAATCCAGGTCAAAAGGCAATTAACCATAAATAACCAGGTAATGGCTTTTTTATTATTAGAAGATGAGGCAGGACTCTTTGAAGCTATAATTTTTCCAGAAACATTCCAACATTATTTTTCTCTACTTGTAAAAGATAGTCTGCTTATTATAAAAGGAAAGATGGGTAATAAAGGTGGTGAAGAAAAAATAATAGTACAGGAGGTAATAGAACTCCATTCCTACCTGAAAGAAAATAAGTTATAATAGATACAGTATTAGAGACAGGGTTAACAGTAATTATGGATATCACCAGAAAGAGAGCTATAATTCATCTGGACTTAGATGCCTTCTTCGCTTCAGTTGAACAGAGAGATAATCCCCGTTATGCCGGGAAACCACTAATTGTAGGGGGAGTATTCCAAAAGAATGGAGAATTATCCCGACGGGGAGTGGTCTGTTCTGCCTCTTATCAGGCTAGAAAATATGGTATCCATGCGGGCATGCCTATCTGGGAAGCCCGACAGAAATGTCCAGAGGCAATCTTTACCCCTACACGCATAAGGTATTATCAGATTTCTTCTCAATATTTTTTTCAAATATGCAATAGATTTACTCCCCTTGTTGAATTGGTAAGTATAGATGAGGCCTTCCTTGATGTTACCGGATGTGAAGAATTATTTGGAAAGGCAGAGGAGATAGCTGCAAAGATTAAAAATAGAGTGAGGGATGAATTGCAGCTCCCCGTATCAGCGGGAATTGCTCCCAACAAATTTCTGGCTAAAATAGCTACAAATCTGGGTAAACCAGATGGCCTTTATATTATAAGAGAAGAAGAATCTCTAAATATTCTATCTGATTTGCCAATATCCGTATTATGGGGAATTGGTCATAAAACAGCTGAAAAACTAAACCGAGCAGGCATCTATAAAGTTAAGCAGCTGGTAATGATGCCAGATATTATTCTTGATAGCATTCTAGGGGATAGTGGACTTAAATTAAAACAGCTGGCACAGGGTATCGACCATAGCCCGGTAGTATGCTCTGATGAAATAAAATCGATTGGTAGAGAGATGACTTTTCCAGAAAACATTACTGACCGGGAAAGATTGAATAATATTTTGCTGGCAATAAGTCAAAATGTAGGCTACACTGCACGCAGAAAAGGATATTCCGGTAGAACTATTACTCTGAAAATACGGTTTGCCCCATTTACCACTATACAAAAATCTACTACTTTAAAAAGAGCAACCAACCTGGATAATATTATTTTTGAAACAGCAAAGGAGCTGTTGGCTGCAACCACTATCAAGCAGCCAGGAATAAGGCTTTTGGGTATAAAACTATCTTCTCTGCAATATGGGCATCAGCCTAAACAGTTAGACCTTCTATACAATCATAATGTAGAAGAAAAGTGGGGTAAAGTAATCTCTTCACTCGATAAAATACGTGAAAAACACGGTTCATATTCGATTCAACGGGCTTCTCTTCTGAAGAAGAAAAAAGAGAGAGAACACAAGAAATTATAAATATATCAGTTCAAATTGTGACCCTAAAACAGGATCTTTCCATACCTCAATTCTGACTGGAAAGGCATCTTTTAATACAGAAAGATGTGTAATGACAATAATCTTGTCAAAATCGCTCTGAATGGCATTGATTGCCTGTATTAATTTCTGCAATCCATCCTCATCCTGAGTTCCAAAACCCTCATCAATAATTAATGTTCTCAGGGGAGCCCCTGCTCTAAATGTTAACAGTTTGGAGAGAGCTATACGGATGGCAAAATCAATACGGAATGTCTCTCCCCCGCTATACAGCTCATAAGGCCTGATACCCATCTCATCGTGTATTTTGATATCTAGAGTCTCTCTTTCTCCACCACTTTTCAGTTCTTTCAATGACTCAAAATTAACAGTAATTGGAATATCGGATAGTCTGCTTAAGATTGCATTAGCTTCTTCTTCCAGTTCAGGTATAGCATTTTCAATAATCATAGATGGTATACCGTTTTTACCAAAGGCGATATTTAACTTTTCATAGATACTCTTCTGATATAAAAGCTTTTCCCTATTTTCTTCTATCACTTTTTTTTCCAGAATAAGTTGTTCGATTTTTAATAATCTTTCCTTGCTTGCCCCTTTTTTCTGAAAGAGTTGGTTTTGTTCTTTTTGTAATCGATTCAACTCTCTCTGTTCGGCTGTGACATTTTTTTGTAGCTCGTTTATTCTGTTAATGTTAATATTTAATGTTTCATGGGTCTTTCTCAGCCTGATTATGCTCGATTCTTTATCATCCAGCTGTTTTATTATTTCTGACTTTTCCTTTTTTAAATTTGTAATCGTTCTTTTAGCCTCCAGCAGCCTTTCTCTCTGTAAGGGAATTGTTTTTAATTTTTCTAATTCTTGATTTATTTCAAAATATTTTTTATCACTATAATTCAATTTTTTTATTCTTTCTTCTATTTCAACTAAACTCTTTTTTTCCTCCAGGGCAAAATCTCTCCTCTTGATCTTTAATTGTAAATCCCTTATCCTCTCTTCCAGCTCCTTCATCTCCTCCGAGTATTTTTCTCCATCTTTTAGCTGTAAATTATAAGTGTGTAGACTATTCTGAATGCTTTCTTTCTTGTTTAATTCTGTACGTATATTCTTCCACTCTTGCTGTAAAGTCTCCTTTTTTCTGTTTAAACCGGCTATCTCTTTTTCGAATCTGTCCACTTCTAGACTATGTTTCTCTATATCCTGCTCTATGGTATTTTCTATATTTCCTCTTTTTGTCTCATCTAGCGGTGAATGACATAAGGGGCAGGAATTCTGTACACCTTTTTTAAGCAAAGTTATCTTTTCAAGATTATTTTTTATCTCTTTTCTAACCATTTTCAGTTGCATTTTTTTGTTCTCAAGATTTATTTTGATCAAATTGCCTTCTTCTTCAACATGCTCTCTCTTTTTTTGTAAATCTTGAAAATACTTTAATTGAGCTTCTAATCCTTTCGTTAACACTTTTATTTCTTTTAATTTACTATTTTTTTCTTTCCACTCAGCATATTTATTCTGTTTTTGTTCTAATTGCAAACTAAGAATGTTTTTACTATTTTCGATAAGACCTTCTGTCCTCCTCTTATCCTTTTCCAGTTGACGATATTGTTGCATTTGAAGCAACATCTGCTGACTCTGTAAAGATAAAGTTGTAAACCTCTCATAAGCATTTGAAATATCTCCTCCTCTGCTTAATAGGGATAGGTTTTTATTGAAGTTCTCTCCTATTATTTCTTTTCTCTTTTCCAGCTGCCGTAACTCTGTCAATTCAGCTGTGATCCTGATGCCTAATTCTTCCAGCTGCCTTTTGTCATAAAAAATCTTCTGCTCTTCTTCTAATAATCTTTGCAGGAGAGCCTGTTTTGATTTAATCAAGACTATCTGCCTCTCTTCATCTGCCCTTATCTTCTTAATTTCTCCCATCACCATATCTTTTTGAGATATTTCTTTATTAAATTGTTCTATACTGGCATTTAATGCTATTATCTCTTTCTCAAAATCTTTTGCTTTTCTGTGAGCCAGAACCGAAAGTCCTTCATAATGTGAAAGTCCTAATACTTCAGATAAAATATGTTTTCGTTCCGTGGCACCTTTACGAGTAAATTCATCTACTCTACCCTGCAAAATGAAGGCAGAGTTGATGAAAGTATTATAATCCATTCTTAAAATCGTATTTATTTTCTGTTGAGTTTGTCTTATTGAGGGTGCAGTTAGGGAGATATAATCATTTTTTTTATCATCATAGACCATTAACTCTAATTCGCTATGACTTTTCTTTTTAATGAGAGAAAATTTTCTGATAATCCTATATCTATCCCCTTCCAGCTCAATGACCAGATCTACCCACATCTGGTTTTCACCTATTTTTAACAATCCCCTATCAGCTTTTTTTTCCTGTTGTGCCTTCCTGCCTTCACCCCATAATACCCAGGTAAGTGCATCCAGCAATGCAGATTTTCCCTGACCATTTCCACCTGACAGATTTGCAATGTTGAATTGAGTAAAATCGAGAGGTTCAACATCTCTGCCATAACTAAGGAAATTTTGCAATTGCAAAGTAACTGGTATCATTTTTCACCCTCTCCCTGAAAATTACCCAATTGAAAATATTCTTGTTCTAATTTTTTAGCTGAAGAATTTATATCCTTCTCCCATCTTTGCCAGCCTTGTAATTGTATATACTCTTTTAAGGCGGGAAGAAGTCCCATCTCCTCAGAAAGAATACTTCTTCTAATAATCGATTTTTTTTGTATATTTCTATTTATCCCTGCAACTAAAAAGGATTCTTTTAAAGAATCTTCAACTTTTCTAAAATCAATTCTGCTGTTCTGTTCTTCACTGGCTTCATAACTTATCCGAACTATAGCATCTTCAATATTATATTCTTTTATTGCTGAAACAAACTCATCAGTCGGATTTTCCTCATCTTCTATCTTGATTTTAATGGTTAACATATTTCGTACTGGCAGAGGGATGAAATCATTGTATGCCTTTCCATTCTTATCGATAAATCCAATGCAAACCCCTTTTTCCTCCCCTTCTTCCCCAAAAGTTATTCGGTCCATGCTACCACAATATACTATAGGGGGCTCATTGTTTTCATTTAAATTTTGGTAGCGATGTATATGCCCCAATGCAATATAATCTAAAGAGGTATCCTTAAGGAACTGTAAGGGCAAAGACGGGTCATTACCGAGGGTGGCATAACTTTCTGAACCAGAAAAAACAGCTTCAGCCACTGTCAGGTGGCCCGCTAATATTCTAGGAGTTTTCTCATCAAGCTGGCCAATGAGTTCATTAATTTTCTTGATGAGATGTTTTTGGATCTTTTTATTTATTGTGGTTAAATCACTTTCTCGATATTCTTCTTTATTCAGGTAAATATTTCTGGTAGGCCAGGGTATCCCTACCACCTGAATAATGCCTTTTGCAGTAGGCAGACGAAGAATTGCAGGCTCTGTAACTACATGGATATTGGCTATGCGAAGCGTATGAAAGATATCAAGTGAACTTGCTCTACCGAATGTTAAGGGATTATCATGATTGCCATTTATTAGCACTGTTGGTATCCCTGCTTCACTTAAACGAAAAATTTGTCTGGCAAACTCTCTTTGATGAGTAGGATTTGGATAATTATTTTTATAGGCATCACCACAAAAGAGAGCAAAATCAATCTTTTCTTCCAGGGCAATATCAATGGCAGAAGTAAGTGTTTTAATAAAATCAATTAAACGTGAATGCAATCCGGTTTGACTATCAATACGTCCATAATTCTCTACACCGAGGTGAATATCTGAAAAATGTAGAAATTTAATCATTCTTTCCTTTGCCTGTCCCAAAAGCTAGTTCAATTCCCACAGGACAGTGATCTGAGCCATAGATATCTTTTTGAATAAAAGCAGATTTTAAATTATTCTTTAAATTATTGCTGATTAGAAAATAGTCGATTCTCCATCCAACATTGCGTTCTCTTGCTCTAGACTTGTAATCCCACCAGCTATAATGTCCCGGTTCAGTATTAAAATGCCTGAATGTATCTATAAATCCCGCTTGAAGTATTCTGTCAATCCACTCTCGTTCAATAGGGAGGAATCCAGATATCTTTTCATTTTCTTTTGGTCTGGCTAAATCTATTTCCTTGTGGGCTGTATTAATATCACCACAAATAATTATTTTTTGATTATTTTTTAATAAATCGACAGCTCGTTTTAATATAGTTTCATAAAAATCCATCTTGTATTGCAATCTTTCCTGAGAAGCTTTGCCATTAGGAAAATATATATTAAATAGTGTGAAGTCAGAAAAATTTGCCTGAATAAAACGTCCTTCATTATCAAATCTTGGAATATCCAATTTGTCAAAGACCTGTAGCGGCTTTTCCCTTGCCCATAAGGCTACTCCGCTATAGCCTTTTTTCTCTGCCTGAGCAAAGTAACTGTGATAGTCTGGTTTTTTTAATAAACCTTCCGGTATTTGATGCAAATGAGATTTTGTTTCCTGGATGCAATAAATATCTGCATCCTCTTCATCGAACCATTCTGAAAAATTTTTCTTATATATTGCCCTTATTCCGTTTACATTCCACATTAATAGTTTCATCTCTTTTTTTGACCTCTTTAATTCTGCTTGGAAACATATTTATAAATGGTTTCCTTCTATTATTTGTATACTTTTACTGGCTCCAATACGAGTTGCACCTGCCTCAACCATCTGTAAAGCAGTATTATAATCCCTAATCCCACCTGCCGCTTTGATTCCCATACAATCTTCAATAGCATTTCTCATTAATTTTATATCCCTGATAGTAGCTCCACTTTTTTCAAAACCGGTAGAAGTTTTAACAAAATGAGCACCTGCTTGTAAGGCAAGCTGACAACCTACCTGTATCTCAAAATCAGTTAACAGACAATTCTCTAAAATAACCTTGCAAACCAGACCAGGTATAGAATCAACTACAGATTTGATCTCTTCCTTTACTTTCAAGTAATCCTTATCTTTAAGAGCAGATATATTGATAACCATATCGATTTCATGCGCCCCTTCTTTAGCTGCCTGTTCTGCTTCATATGCCTTTACCCTGGCCAAAGTGGCACCCAGAGGGAATCCAACTACGGTGCATATTTTAACACTTGAAGCACCCAAAAAAGCTTTAACTAAAGGTATGAAGCTTGCATTAACACAGACAGAGTAAAAGTTATATT
>CAZLMD010000016.1:0-16754 GCA_964560535.1 uncultured Atribacterota bacterium | reverse complement strand
TTTTCTTCCATTTGTTTGAGATTTTCCTGAATTTTCCAGTAATAGGTGGGGCTATTCTATCTGATTAACAATATTGATTACATTTCTTATCATTGTCCAGGACTCGTTAGATATTTTTCTTGATATTGAACATTATAGTATTTATTAATAAAAGGTATGTATATGCGGTATGTTATCTTTTAAATTTTTTTCTTAAAAAAGTAGGTATATCGAGATCTTCCTTATCATGGTATCTCTTGTTAAGACCCATCCTATCTTCTATTGATGATGGTTTATCGACATCAAAAATCAAATCACTCTCTTTTGGTGTTACCCTATCTACTGGCTTTTCCGGTGAATGGAATGGGGTTCTTTCTTTTTTACTCTCTTCTTGCTCTATCATCTCTCCAATGGTCATTGTATCCATTTTTTCTTCAATTAATGGTAGTCCTGTAGCATTTTCACATTTGGTTGCAATTACTGTAACCCTGATTTCATCTTGCATATTTTCTGAAATGATAGCTCCAAAAACAATATTTGCCTCCCTGCCAGCTGCTTTAGAAATGAGATCCACAATCTCATTGATCTCGTACAAACTCATATCTAATCCACCGGTCACGTTGACTATTAAAGAGCTGGAGCCTTTTATAGATACTTCCAATAAGGGACTTGAGATAGCCGCCTCGGCAGCAGTTGGCCCTTTATTATTTCCACGCCCTACTCCAATTCCTACTAAAGCAAAACCAGCGTCTTTGATTACAGCTTTAACATCTGCTAAATCGAGGTTGATTAATCCCGGTGTTGTAATGAGATCAGCAATAGCCTGCACTGATTGCCTTAATACACGATCAGTAATCTCAAAAGCTTCTTTAACCGAGGTATCCTTACTGATCATAGTAAGCAAGCGATCATTAGAAATGGTAATAAGGGCATCCACCTGCCTTTTGAGTTCTTCTATCCCTTGCTCAGCCTGAGTCATTCTTTTTTTGCCTTCAAAGCCAAATGGGCGTGTCACGATTCCTACTGTTAGAGCCCCTTCCCTTTTAGCTATTTCTGCAATTACAGGTGCTGCACCAGTTCCCGTTCCTCCTCCCATTCCTGCAGTGATAAAAACAATATCGGCATCTTCTAAGACTTTAGCAATTGTATTCCTATCTTCTTCAGCAGCTTTTCTTCCAGTTTCAGGATCACCCCCGGCACCTAACCCCTTAGTGGTTAACTTCCCAATCTGTACCTTTTGACTGGCTTGAGACAAAGAAAGTGCCTGTAAATCAGTATTAACAGCAATAAGCTTCAAACCATTAATGCGGTGATTAGCCATCTCTTCTATGGCATTATTTCCACTTCCCCCAATACCAATTACTTTAATATTGATAAAATTTTCCATCTCACTCTCTTTTACAGGAGTTTTTTCGATAATACTTGGGTATATCAAATCACCATCATCATTGATTGGACTGACTATGTCGGATACCTTATCCAAACCCTGAGAAGTATCTCTTATCAATTCTTGTTTGTAATCTAATATTTTAGAAAAGCCGCGTGCTAATTTTTTCTTTTTCAAAGGAAATCACCTCTTGAGCAAGTTCTGAATAGTCTATTGCCCCATGAGATCTTGGATTATAATATATAATGGGAATCCCCTGACTGGAAGACTCCACCAGGGATATGTTTTTTCTAATAATGGTCTTAAAAACCCTTTCTTTAAAAAAATCTCTAGTCTCTTCTATTACTTCTTTAGCAATATTGCTTCTAGTATCAGCAATTGTAACAAGAACAAATATTTCTAAATAATGGTGTAAATTTTGATGGACAATTTTTATTGTCTCCATAAATTCCTCAATACCACGAAGAGCAAAATAGTGTGGTTGAATAGGAATAATTACCTCACCAGAAGCCTTAAGGGCATTAATAGTTAGAATCCCCAACGAAGGAGGGCAATCAATAATAACATAGTCAAATTTTATCTTACAGTTTTGAATACCAATATTTAAATAATCTTCTCTACCAATCTGATCAATCAATTTGTATTCAGCACTGGCAAAATCAATATTGCTGGGTGCCAGGTATAGGTTACCATCAGAAAATTTATTTATTTGAATCATCACATCATCCATACTAAGTTTATTGGGAGACCTATTTGGTTCCAAAACGTTGAGCATTGTTTTTTCTAATTCATTTGGCTCAATTCCTAAACCAATTGTAGTATGTGCCTGTGGATCCATATCAATGAGAAGGACCTTTTTGCCAAACTCAGTCAAACAGGTGCCTAAATTAATAGAAGTTGTAGTTTTGGCAACTCCGCCCTTTTGATTAGCTACAGAAATGACTCGCAACCAGCTTACCTCCTGTGTACAGCGAAACAAGGTAAAAAATTATAAAAATCTTAATACCTTTAATTTATTCAGGAAATTTATCTCTTTGTCTTTGAAAGAAAGTAATGGCAATATCTATAGGAAATAAAATACTATTATTAATGATTATATCATAATAATATATTAGTATGCTACACACCATATAAATATATTTTTAAAAATATTTAATACAAATAAGTGGTCTTAATAAATAGGCTACTATACGGTATACAATAAATTTATAAATACTTTGCTTATATTTTACCTTCTTTTAATAAGCTTGACAAATTTTTTTATAGAAAACCCTGTAATTATTTGTTCAGCATAGTGCTGTCTTTTTAAAAAAAGGTTCGCATTTTCTTTGATTTTAAAATCATTATTTTATCTAATTAAAATTGTTCACAAGAAAATATTTTTAGGTATAATTGTGTAACGTATATAGCAATTAGCAATGATTGACTTTTTCTCACGTAAAATATATACTAGCTATTAATATCTAGTACTAAATATGAATTTTCAACAAACATCGATAATCAGGAGGGTATTGAGTATGGCTCTAAAAACTTTAAACGAAATGTTATTAAGTAGTAAGGACAAATTTAGAGATAGAGTCGCTTTAAAGGTAAAAAAAGGCAGAGGATTTGAGCCAATCACATACCAGGAATTCTATCAAATGGTAACACAATTTGGAACAGGATTGTTAGAATTGGGTTTTAAAAGAGGTGATCACATAGCTCTGATCTCAGAAAACCGCTTAGAGTGGATTATCAGCGACCTTGCTATAATCGGTATAGGTGCAGTAGATGTACCAGCCAGCGGAAATAGCTATTCTCAAGACATCGCTTTTAAATTAAAACACTCAGATTCCATAGCTACCATTTTGGAGGGAGAAAGGGTGTTCCTAGAGTATCTCAAAGTATCTCATGATCTAAAAAAAATTAATAAAATAATTCTACTCGATAAAGTTAAAATATTTGCAGAAGTTGATGAGGTACCGGTGTGGGCAAAAGCTGTTTCATTTGCAACTGGCGGAAAGATAAGCAAGCTTTTCTACGAAAGGATTCGTTCTGCTATGACTGAAAGCTCTTCTCCTGTTCTAATCTCAAAAAAAGCAAATTCATTTTTAAAAAAATACCTGATCGAACATGGAAAAGAGATATATGCTGGTTTAAGTTCTGAAATATATGCGGAATTGGAAAAAAAATTATATGGGAAACTCTATATAATTGGGGAAGGAAAATTGCTTAAATCTCCTTCCATCTTCTCCTTCTCTCAAATAATGGATATGGGTAAATGTCTGTTAGAAAAAGGGGACCGGCGCTTTGTTGACAACTCCCAAAAAGCTCAACCGGATGATTTAATTACTATTATATATACCTCTGGAACTACTTCTGATCCAAAAGGAGTTATGTTAACACATCGCAATATCATACATAATGTTAATAATGTTCCTGCTTCTGTAGGGGATTTAAACGAGAGGGATCGCTTTCTTTCTGTTTTACCATCATGGCATATCTATGAAAGAACGGTTGAATATTGTGCTTTAAGTATCGGCGCCTCTACTGCTTACAGCAAACCATTTAAACAAATTTTAATGTCAGACCTTCTTTTGGAAAAACCAACCATAATGTGTACTGTTCCCCGTATATGGCATAGTTTACATAAAGGGATCTTAAACAAGGTAAAAAATGAGGGAAAACTACAGCAATTTCTTTTTTATAAAAGTTTGGAAAATGCTAAAAAATTTAAATATGCTCAAAGAATGCTGAATAATACCCAGCCTCTTTTCGAAAGAGCTCAATTTACCGATAAAGAGATAGCTAATGCCAAAAAAACTGTGAAAAGCCTATTTTTTATTCATAGAATTGCCAATAAGTTTATCTTTAAAAAAATTAGAGACATGCTTGGCGGTGAGATTAAGTTTGCCATAAGCGGTGGAGGGGCTTTACCGGAAGATATAGACATTTTCTTTGATGCCGTTGATGTGCTAGTCCTTGAAGGCTATGGCCTTACAGAGACTTCTCCTGTGGTTGCTGGAAGAAACCAGTATACCCCTATTATTTTTACAGTAGGTGAACCCATTTCCGAGACATATGTAAAAGTCGTTGAAAAGAATGATATCGACCTTGAGGTTCCAAATGGTGATACAGGCATTGTTCTAGTAAAAGGTGACCTGGTTATGAATGGTTATTATAAAAACGAACAAAAGACTGCAGAAGTGCTAAAAAATGGTTGGTTTAACACTGGTGACCTGGGTAAAAAAACATTTAATGGAAAATATCTTAAAATATTGGGCAGAATAAAAGATACCATCGTCTTATTGGGGGGAGAAAATGTAGAGCCGCAACCACTCGAGGACAAGTTAAAAGAAAGCCCATATGTTAACATGGTAATAATAGTAGGTCAAGATAAACCAAGACTGGGGGCGTTAATCGTACCAGATTTTGACTCCTTGAGAGAATATGCTCATAAAAAACATATTAGTTATGCAGATGACAAAGATCTTATTGAAAATAAAGAAGTATTGGCTCTTTTTCAATACGAACAGAAAAGACTGATATCCAAAGAGTATGGCTTTCAGCCCTTCGAAACAGTTATGGGTATTGCTTTGTTACCAGAGGAATTTTCTCTAGAAAAAGGAGAAATGACAGAAAGCCTAAAGCTAAGAAGGTTTATTATTCATGAAAAATACCGAGAAAATATTGATCGAATCTGTGCAAAATGAACCTCCTATTGGTTTATAGCACATCTGCTCTTCCCAGATTATTGAAATAAATCTCTTTTCAAGATAAAGTAGAAAATTCTTTTATATAAAAATTACCTTATTCTGGCAAAATGAATTGTTGATAAGGGAAAATTAGATTAGGATTTTCAATCAAATCCTCATTTGCTTTGAATATTTTTATCCAGGCAATCCCTTCTCTATATTTATTTCTAGCAATAGCCCAAAGACTGTCTCCGCTCTTTACTTCGTAAAAATTAGAATCCTTTTCTCTTTCTAGGATTTCAATCTTATTTTTTAATTCAGCAATCTCTAATTGGAACTGACAAACCTGGGAATAATACTTGTTAATACTATTTTGATATTCTTCTCTCTCTTTAACCAGGGAGCCGATAGTTTCTATTAGATTAAGCTTTTCCTCGTAATCTATACCTTCTTGTTGTTGAAGTGTTGTCCTTAATTCCGCCACATTCTTTTCGTAATTATCCATTTTTACCATAAACTGTTCAATTTGTGAGGTTAGCGACATAATCTCATCTTCTTTTTCGCCAATCTGAACCAGATTCTCTTGATAAAGTGCCATTTGAGAGCCCATTTCTTCTTTTAATAGACTGCTATCAAATCTGACAGACTCCACTTCTTTTTTGTATTCTTCCAGCTGTTCTTTTAAATGAAGGACCAGTCTCTGATTCTGTTCTTTTTCTTTAGCCCATTCTATTTCTTTATCAGCAATCATTCTTCTGAAGCTATCTATATCCATCTCTTTTTGTATCGGTTCGCTCAACGACTTGTCTTTTATCAAATCTTCTCGCAAGGTGATTATTTCACTTCCTATTTCTTTGATATTTGATTCGTATTTTTTAACCTCTTCCTGAAGTAGAGCTATAGTCTCTTTATCTATTTGCTCTCTTTCCAGCCATTGAGTTTCTTTCTCTTGTAACAATTTTTCCATTTTCTGTTTTTCCTGTTCTAGTTGTGAGATATTGTCTTTTATTTCAGACAATATCTCTTTTTGAGCGAGTGCCTGAGTTGTTTCTTCTTGCAATTTATCAATTTTTTGCTCATACTGTGTAAGCTGATCTTGTAAGTTTTGACGTTCCTGCTGAAACTGAGACAATAGAGAGTCTTTCTGTTCAATCTCTTCTTCTAACTCTTTTTTGTTCAACTGTAATTGGCTGATTTGCTGAACAAACGCTTCATCATCCCGTTTGAGAGATAATTGTTCATTTAAACGTTCAATTGTTTCTTCATATTTTGCAATACTCTCTTCTAAGTCATACCTTTTCAATTGTTCAGATTCAAAGTATTGTTCAATTTGTAATACTTTATTCTTTACCAACTCAATATCTGATTCATATTGTTGAATTTCTTTTTGTAAAGAACTGATGGCTTCTTTACTTTCCTCTTCCTTTTCCTGCCATTTAACCTCTCTCTCAATGAGCAATGGCTCTAATCTGGATTTCTCTTCTCTTAAAAGGTTTATATCTTCTGTATCGGTTTTACTTTTTTGTAAAATTTCTTCAACTTTTACTTGCATTACCAAAAGTTCATCCCGATACATTTCTAATTGTTTTTTTAATTCGTCTCTATTCTCTTCCTGGGCCTGTTCCCCTAAAGAAACTTCTTCTTTTACCAATATTTCTTTTATTTTTTCTTCCATCTGGTTTAACGAGGCCTCTTGTTCTTTGATTAATCTTTCTGACTCACTTAGTAATGCTTCTTTGTTTAAAAGATCAGTTTGGACTTCGTTTAACTGACTATAATTGAAATAGGCAAAACCAGCGACGATAATAATTAATAAAAGAAAGATGACAGAGATGTTTTTTGACATTGTATCCTCCTCTATATTCCAATTATCTTTTATTATATATTAAAAATAGAAATGATTCATTAATAAAAAGGAATTTTTTGTTAAACTCTCCTCAAATTATTAAATCTTTTTAATTAATATTCTATTATATTTAGTTTCTTAACAAATATGGAATATACTGATATAATAAAGTATATATTTCTTCATATAATTGAACAAACAATAATTAAAATCTCAAAATAAGAGAATAAAATAAGTGTGGCTAAACATTTTTTGAATTGAGTATACGTTTACAATTATAATTGTATCATTACAACAAAATATATTGACTATGTAATGTATTTTTATTAGTAAGCAATTTATAGAAATATTATTTCTTAAGCATAATGGTTATAAAATAATTCAAGTAAGATGTTTTTCCTTGAGTTGAACGCCTTTTTTAAGGAGGAATTATGAGTATCGAAATAAATAATTTTTTTGAAGTCCCTGTTGACCAGTTACGATGGAAATGCTGTTTGGAAAAGGCTGACTTTTCTTCTACAAATGACCTAAAAGCATGTGATAATATTCTGGGACAAGAAAGAGCTTTAAAAGCGTTAGAGCTTGGATTAGATATGGAATATCTGGGATATAACCTTTTTATCACAGGAAAACCTGGTACGGGTAGAAGTACTTCTATAAAGAAACTTTTACAGAACAGAAAAAGAGATAATGTTATTTTTGATGATAAGTGTTATGTTCATAATTTTAAAGACCCGGATATGCCCAGAGCTATTAGCCTGCCAGCCGGACAGGGTAATCTTTTTAAAAAAGATATGGATAACCTGGTGAATACCTTAAGAAAGCACATTCCATTACTCTTAGAGAGTGAAAAACATCAGAAAAGCAGAGACACCCTGACTGACAATTTTAAAAAGAAGCAACAATTACTGGTTAAGGAGTTCGAAGATAAAGTTAAAGCAGAAAATTTTACTATTGTTCAGATTCAGATTGGACCTTATACAAGGCCAGATATTTTTCCAATAATAAATGAAAAACCAACAAACCTTGATACTTTAGAGACATTAGTTAGGGATGGAAAATTTTCTAAAGAAGAACTGGACAGAATAAAGAAAAAACACCATGAATTCACACAGGAGATCGCCGCTATCTCAAAAAAGATAAGCATATTACAGAAAGATTTAAGTAAGAAGCTAAATGAGTTGGAGACAAAGACTATCACCCCGCTGGTTGAAGAGGAAATTTCAGAAATAAAGAAAAAATATAATAACACTGCCATAAATTCCTATTTGAAGGAAGTTAACAATAATGTTCTGGAAAATATTAGCCGTTTTCAGGAAAAAGAGGAACAGGCTGTGGCCATACCAGGACTTAGATTACCTCAAATAAAAGATTCTTTTATAGAATTTTCTGTAAATGTACTTGTAGACAATTCTGATACAAAAACATCACCTGTAATTATAGAAACTCGCCCAACATACAAAAATCTCTTTGGTATTATCGAAAGAAGATTGGACCGTACTGGTTATTGGGTGACAGATTTCACAAAGATTAAAGCAGGTTCTATTTTAAAAGCAAATGGTGGATTTTTAGTCCTTAATGCCCTGGATGTATTACTTGAGCCAGGCGTTTGGCCCTCTTTAAAAAGAACTCTTTTAAATCAAATGATTGAACCAGAGACTTATGATCCCTTCCCTATGTTCAGCACATCTGCCTTGAAACCAGAGCCTGTTGAATGTAATGTAAAGGTAACCATGATTGGAGATCCGTTCTTATACCAGCTTTTATATTTTAGAGATCCGGATTTTGAAAAGATTTTTAAAGTAAAGGCGGATTTTGATACAGTTACTGGAAACACTGATCAAAATATTTATCAATATAGTTGTTTTATCAAACAATTATGTGAAAGAGAAAATCTACTGCCCTTTGACCAGGGTGGAATTGAAAGAGTAATAGAATATGCAGTCAGATTGGCAGGGAGAAAGAATAAGTTATCCACACATTTTAACAACCTGGTAGACCTGTTGAGAGAAGCAGATTATTGGGCTAAAAAAGAACAACAAAAAATTATTCAGAGAAAACATGTTGTGACTGCTATAAAAGAAAAGATCGAGAGATTAAGTTTAATAGAAAACAAGATACAAGAATTAATCGAGCAAGGCACCTTGATGATTGATACAGAAGGATCAACGGTAGGACAGGTAAATGGGCTATCAGTTTATGACATGGGAGAATATTCTTTTGGCAAACCTGTCAGGATAACCGCTAAAACATCTATTGGTCGGGCAGGAATTATAAATATTGAAAGAGAAGCAGATTTAAGTGGCAAAACTCACAATAAAGGAGTCCTTATTTTAAGCGGTTATCTTCGTTCAAAGTACGCTCAGGATAAACCCTTGACTATCAGTGCCAGTATTTGCTTTGAACAATCCTATTCGGGGATTGATGGGGATAGTGCTTCCTCCACAGAAGCCTATGCACTTATTTCCAGCATTGCAGGTATCCCTATCAGGCAGGATATAGCTGTAACTGGATCTTTGAACCAAAAAGGTGATATTCAGCCAATTGGTGGAGTAAATCAAAAAATTGAGGGATTTTTTGATGTATGTAGAGCAAAAGGATTGACCGGGACACAAGGAGTGCTGATACCGGAGACAAATATCCCCGATCTTATGCTAAGGGAAGATGTGGTAGATGCGGTCAAAAACAAACAATTCCATATTTATCCGGTTAAAACTATTGATCGTGGAATAGAAATATTAACTGGAATAAAAGCTGGTGATAGAAAAAAAGATGGAAAATTTGAAAAAGATTCTATTAATTTCCTGGTAGATCAAAAATTATTAGAATTTGCTGCAAAACTAAAAAAATTTGGTGAAGCAAAAAACAAAAATAATGAGTAACTTGAATATATAAACTAATTCAATTTTAGAATTGATCGAGTTCGTTTAGATATGTTTAAATAAAGGTAATGATATGAAAATAATTTTGTTAATAAATTGTTTTTGTATATTTGATTTTACATATTTTGAGGAGGTACTGTAATGAAAAGAAAAATAAAATCAGGTTTTATTGTTTCCTGTCTTCTTCTCTTGTCCCTTTTCTTATCCCATTTTCCCATTTCTGCCAGCAGTAATATAAATTTAGAGGAACTTCTCCAATCAATTATTGAAGAAAAAACAGTAGTAACAGATGTATATGAAATAATCAACCTGGGAAACTTCTTTTTTTCACAAGAATTATACACCGCAGCTCAGGATGAATATGTTAAAGCTTTACAAATAGACCCTTATAACAAAATAGCCTTAATCAACTTGAGTTATACTTTTTTTAAGACAGGGGATTATGATGAAGCCTTAGAACGGTTAACGCCTTTAGCAGTAGACGATATAGCATATACATATTATATCAGAGGGATAATTTATAGAGAGCAACGTGAACTGGATAAAGCAATAGAACAATATGAAATGGTTGTAAAACTTATTCCTAATCACCCACAACTAAATGCTGAGCTGGGACAACTCTACCTGGATAACCACCAACTTATAAAGGCAAACGAAAGATTCATTGAAATGGGATATTTCAAAAATCAGCCACCAATAATGGAAAGAATACTTAAACATCAACCTGATGCTTATTGCTACCTCAATTTAGGAAATTATTACCGTAATAACGGGGAATTAGATCTAGCCAGAGAGGCTTACCAAAAAGCTACTCAATTCGAACATGATGAGCGCTCCATTGCTTTGGCTTATTTTTACCAGGGAGAAATAGACCTTAAAGACCGTGACTTTGATAGAGCTATACTTGAAAAAGAATTGTCTCAAAAAACTTACCCCCTTGGGAAACACCAATTTACTTTTGACAGTTTTTCTGAAGCACTTATTGAAATTGGTGATCAGTATTATCACAATGGAAACTTACCTGAGGCACTGAACCAGTATCAATTAGCCGTCAGTCTGGCTGGCACTCCGGATATTTTGGCTGAAGCTCATTATAAAAAGGGTTTAACCTATTATCGTAGCCAGGATTATGAAAACGCTTTAAGAGAGGCTGAAACAGCCCTGTCAATTAATCCAGAATATCTCTCTGATAGACAAAGATTAATCGATTTACTTATTGCCAATAGCTGGTCAAAAATAACTCAAAAACCATAAATACGATTATACAAAGTAAAGAGATTGAATTTGTAATATTACTTTTAAAATATAAAGTAGGCTTTGTAGTTACCTTCAAATTTTAGAGAGGAGTTCTAAAATGAGTTTAACACGGTTTTTAAAAGGTTCTCTTATTATTCTGATTGGCGTTATCTTATTATTAAATAATCTTGAAGTTTTAGAGTGGTCTATTTGGTACAATATTTTAAAGCTCTGGCCATTATTACTGATAAGCCTTGGCATCAGTTTAATTTTTAGAAAAAGACTTTCATGGGTTGGTCCCTTAGTTATATTACTGGGAATATTTATCGGTATCACCGTTGATTATACGGGTCTTGATTTGCAACTAGACAAAAATATTACTACTGAAGTAGAGACTATCAAAAGAGAAATTGAGATGGTCCCCGAGATAACTCATGAAATAGAACAGGAAATTATTTTAGAAATAAATTCTGAGGAGGAAACACCAGATCCACTAATTGACAAAGAAGAACAGGAAGAAGAGGTATTGTTAGTATCGGAAACATTAAAAGAGATAAATGAAGATATTGTACTGGTTCCTTCTATTCAAAAAGCCAAACTACATTTGAATTATGATGTTGGGTCATTTACCCTTAAATACCCGACTCCACTATCTTATCAGTGTCAGGTCAGTTATCGGTATCCGGAATTTAAACCTATAGAAGATTTCTCTATTTCAGATCATGAAGCAAGTATTATTATTACACATCAGCCGGTATCTGATAAAATGGGACGAAATTCCAATAATCATATTGACCTGCAATTAAATAGTAATATAATCTATAATCTTTTCCTTGAAACCGGTGCGACTTCAATAGATTATGATCTATCAAAATTTAAAATAGAGTCTCTTTCCATAAAAAGTGGTGCCTCTAAAATTAATTTAATAGCACCACAATATAATGGAAAAATAAATATAAATTCAGGGGTATCAAAGATTGACATAGGTATACCTGATAATGTGGGGGCAATAATAAATCTTGACACAGGCCTCGGCATGAAAGATTTGGATGAACATTTCCAAAAACAAGATAATGGCAATGTTTATATCTCCAATGATTATGACAATGCCGAATACCAGGTAGAGATAAATATAGATTCTGGTATTTCCCAGATTAAGATATATTATTTATAGGGATAGTATACAGCTATACCTTAAATTAACTTTGAGCAACATAACTATTTTTTTCAATAAATCTTATTTAAAAATAAACTTAATGCTTTAGCGCAACTGCCTAATGAGATTTACGCTAAAGCATTATTAAAATTTACCTTTTAATTCTAAATACTATATCTTTCTTCTTTTCATCAAAGTCAACATTAACTCTATCTTTTTCCTTTATTTTTCCTTCCAGTATTTGTAGGGCTAAGGGGTCCTGAACCTGCCTCTGTATAGTTCTTTTTATAGGTCTGGCACCAAATTGCGGGTCAAACCCCCTTTCAGCAAGAACCTCTTTGACTTTATTACTTACTTCTAATTCAATCTCCATATCCTGTAAACGTTTTTGTAAGATACCAAGTTGAATATCTACAATTTTAATAATTTGTTCTTTCTCAAGGCTATTAAAGGTTATGATCTCATCAACTCTGTTTAAAAATTCTGGTTTAAAATGTTCCCTTAATACTTGCTCAATCTGCCTGGTCATTTCTTCTTTATTGGATGAGTTCATTTGATAAATAAATTGACTGCCAATGTTAGAAGTCATTATCAGGATGGAATTCTTAAAATTAACAACCCTACCCTGTCCATCAGTCAATCTTCCATCATCCAATATCTGCAGCAATATATTAAATACATCGTGGTGTGCTTTTTCTATTTCATCAAAAAGAATTACTGAATATGGTTTACGCCTTACAATTTCTGTTAACTGACCACCCTCTTCATAGCCAACATATCCAGGGGGAGCTCCAATTAATCGCGAAACACTATGTTTCTCCATGTATTCAGACATGTCTATCCTTATCAATGCATTCTCATCATTAAATAGAAAAGCTGCCAGACTGCGAGCCAGTTCCGTCTTTCCAACACCTGTAGGTCCCATAAAAATAAAGGAGCCTATAGGTCTATCAGGATCTGAAATACCAACTCGGGAACGCCGAATAGCATTGGCAACCAGACTTACTGCTTCATCCTGTCCAACTACTCTTTTCTTCAGTTCCTGTTCTATATTTATTAGTTTTTCTGTTTCACCTTCCATTAAGCGTCCAACAGGGATATTGGTCCATTTAGCCACAATCTGAGCAATATCCTCTTCAGTTATCTCTTCTTTTAACATGCGAGAACTCTTTTGTAATGAAGCAATTTTTTCATTATTATCTTCCAGTTGCTTCTCTAATTCTGGCATTTTGCCATATTTAATTTCGGCTAACTTGTTCAGATCCCCTTTTCTTTCAGCCTGTTCAGCCTCATTCTTAACCCTTTCAATATCGCTTTTAATCTGGTTTATTTTTTGAATGATTTCTTTCTCATGATTCCATCTCAGCATCAGATTATTTTTATCTTCTTCCAGGTTGCTTAAGTTATGATCAATATCTTTTATTTTTTCTCGTGCAACAGTATTATTTTCTTTTTTTAAAGCCTGCCTCTCTATCTGTAGTTGCATTATTTTTCTTTGGATCTCATCTATTTCAAAAGGCATACTATCAATTTCCATTCGCAGTCCTGAAGCTGCCTCGTCAATTAAGTCGATTGCCTTATCAGGTAAAAAACGATCTGTAATATAACGATTAGATAGTGTAGCAGCAGCAATTATAGCAGAATCCATTATTTTTACACCATGATGCACTTCGTAACGCTCTTTCAATCCTCTTAATATGGCAATAGTATCTTCAACAGTAGGCTCTTTGATTAACACCATCTGAAATCTTCTCTCTAAAGCCGCATCCTTCTCTATATATTTACGGTATTCTTTTAAAGTTGTAGCACCTATAGCATGCAATTCACCTCTTGCTAGTGCAGGTTTTAACATATTAGAAGCATCTATTGCCCCCTCAGCAGCCCCGGCACCTACCAGAGTGTGCATCTCGTCTATAAATAGAATTATGGATCCGGCAGCATTTTCTACCTCTTTTAAAACTGCTTTAAGACGGTCTTCAAACTCACCTCTGAATTTTGCTCCTGCAACTAATGCACTGATATCTAAAGCGACAACTCTCTTATCCTTAATCCCTTCAGGAACATCGCCACTAACAATCCTACGGGCTAAGCCTTCTACAATGGCTGTTTTCCCCACTCCTGGCTCACCTATTAACACAGGATTATTCTTTGTCCTCCGTGATAATATCTGCATTGTTCGTCTGATTTCATCATCCCTTCCAATAACTGGATCCAGCTTACCTTCTCTTGCTAGTTGAGTTAAGTCTCGTGAATATTTTTCTAAGGCTTGATACTTTCCTTCTGGATCCTGATCGGTAATTCTCTGATTACCCCTGATAGCCATTAAAGTCTGATAAACATTATCTCTATTAACACCTCTTTCTCTAAAATATTTAGAGAATGAACTATCTTCTAATTCAATTAGTGCTAGAAGGAGGTGTTCAGTACTGATATATTCGTCCTTTAATTTAGAGGCTTCCTGTGTAGCTTTATTGAAAACAGTATTTAATTCATTGCCAACATATTGACCACTTCCACCACCGTGAACAGCTGGCAATTGTTCTAATCTTCTTGTTAAAAATGCTTCTAAACCAACAATATCCATTTCTAACTTAGCTAAGACAGAAGGTACTATACCATCCTTTTGGTTGATCAATGTTAGCAAGAGATGTTCACTTTTTATCTCTTGATGATTGTATTGTAAAGCTAATTGCTGTGCCTGACTGATAGCTTCTTGAGCTTTAATAGTAAATTTATCAAATTGCATCTTATCTTTCTCCTTCCAGAATTATTTTTACACATTACTATTATAATTATACTGCTAGTGTCAAATATCCATTTATCGTAATAAATATTTTTACAATATTTAACAGATTATTTTTTTCAAATTAATCAATAAAAAAGGTGTGTGAGTAAATTAACCCTTTGCCTAATACTTTGGTTTTATATTATAAGTGATTTAAAAAATATTAAAAGAGGCGGGGTGAATTTTTATACATAGGGAGGTTTCTGTATTTCTTTATTTAAAATACTTATTCTTATTTCTTATAATGTAGTTTAATATTTTTGTTTATTTGTATTAATAATTGAATTCTTGAAGTAAAAAATATTTATATGCAAATCTCTTGATTTTGATGTGTCAGTAATTCAGTTGTCAGCCTCGCTCCACAATGCTCTTCGAGCAAGCATGCTAACTCGTCTCGTGCTTCGATAACTGTTTCAACAGGTATACAGCCAATACCATCAACATTTATAACCATCTCTTTCGTATCATTGGTTATTTTAGAAAATTCAGCATTCCTCCAATTCCATCTCCTACACATAACCTGTTTACTCTGATCATCAAAATAAACAACTTCCCCCCTGTCGGGATGTTCTGATTCTGTACTTCCCAGACCTATAAACGATTCTTCACCAGTTGCAAAACCCAAACACAGGTTACCGTGAATTTTACTCACATCATCTCCCCCACAAGGGATCAGGTATTTAATAGAGATATAATTGAAGAGAGTAACAACCGAATTTATAAATGGTAATCCCCCACCTGACATCACCCTGGTCAACAATGATTTGATGGAAGGAAGATATTGTTCGGGGTCTGAACCAAATTCTCTATGAGCTTTATCCCACGCTTTTAGATAAGGGTGATTTGCAAAGTCATGCTGCTCGGCTCTTATCTGTTTTATTAATTTATTTAAAGGATTCTTGATCCTTCTATTTTTTTCAAGAATATGTATATCTTTTACTATTATAATACCGCGTACGAATTGTGGATATTTTGTAAAAATTGCCGGGCTTATGATGACTTTTTTCATTATATCTGGTAACCTCCTTTCCAAAATACTATATATGTACCATTTTTCATTGTAAAAATCTTCCTGTTAGTAAACAGGAAGATTTTTAGTTGCCATATTATTTACTTATTGGTTGCTTTTTTGATAAATTAATTGAACTTCAATGGAGGTATTTTATTTATCTTTTCTAAACGCCTGATTTCATCCCTTAACTCAGCAGCTTTCTCATAATTCTCTTTATCTATTTCAGTTTGTAATTCATTTTTTAATTGATTCAGACGAATGGAAACCTCTTCCTCTTTCGAGGGGTGGACAATTGAAGCTTTTTTCATTACTTCATTAGTTATAAAAATCGGTGAGTTTAATCTTAAAGCTACGGCAATTGCATCACTTGGACGAGCATCAATAAACAACTGTTTCTCTCCCGTCGTCTTTAACCAGATAGTAGCGTAATAAGTATTGTCTTTAATATCAGATATAACAATTTTCTCCATAGTCAATTCAGCTGATTCTATTATACTTTTTATTAAATCGGGAGAAAAAGGTCTATTAGATTTCGTTTTTTCTAAAGCCAGAGAGATCATTCTGGCTTCAAAAGGCCCTACCCAAATTGGTAGCCATTTTTTTTCATCATGGTCTTTTAAAATAACTACAAATCCATTAGTTGCCGGATCAATTGCTACTCCAAAAACTTTAACCCGGATCATCCTTCTCCTCCTTTCTTTCTAAATATCCTCTAGCAAAGGTATCTACAACCCTATTTATAATTATTATAACATAATATCTTTGGGATATAAACCAATTCGTAAGTACAAGGAGTT
>CAZLMD010000015.1:0-24343 GCA_964560535.1 uncultured Atribacterota bacterium | reverse complement strand
CTTTGAACTTCTTTGTGACATTCTTTAAGGTGACTTTGGCCATTTGAAAACCCCCAGGAAATTTAAAATAATACTCAAGCAATCGTAATTATATTCATTTCAAATTTTTGAAAATGATTTGAATCTTCAAAAATATTAATACCGGATCAGTACTGAGCAAACAGTGCGCCCATACCACCGGTATGTATAAAGCAAGCACCTTCGTTTTTTGGAATAATATCGCTCTTTAAAATATCAATCATTCCAACTAAAGTTTTACTGGTATAAACTTTTTCAACTAATATTCCTTCTAACCGGGCAAACTCAAATATCATGGCATCTGCTTCTTCTGTTGGAATTCCCCATCCTTCTCCCATATAATCTTCATAGATAGTCATAATTTCTTCTATTTCATACTGTAACTTAACATCAATCAAGATACTTAACTCTTTTTTAAAATCAGTCAGTATTTTATATAAAACACTTTTTGTATTCTCAACACTTATAACATGAACATGAAATGGGACACCGATTAAACCCGTGCCAAAAATAAAACCTCCGGCAACCCCTCCGTTACCAGCTGGAATAAAAACATGCTTAATGTCTATATCATTTTCTAGAATTTGTTCAT
The DNA here is from genome assembly GCA_964560535.1 of uncultured Atribacterota bacterium. Classification (GTDB taxonomy): domain Bacteria; phylum Atribacterota; class Phoenicimicrobiia; order Phoenicimicrobiales; family Stramentimicrobiaceae; genus Stramentimicrobium. The sequence goes on along the minus strand of CAZLMD010000015.1, from coordinate 23,733 downwards.
ACAGTTCGATAGCAGCTTCAACATAACCTAATATACCTAGTGGAGTAGAAGATCCGTTATATATAATATACGGGTTTTTACCATTACTGCTAAGGGTCTTTGAAATTTCTTCAACTTTTTTATTTCTCTCATCTTCATTGACCTCACCAATAAATATCGTATCTGATCCAAAAATATGGTTTAAAAGCATATTTCCTATTAATTTTTGTGGTTTTTCATCATTATGAACACTAATACATCTTAAACCAGCACTTCTTGCAGCGGCGGCTGTAAGGGAAACCAGATTTGATTGATTGCGTCCAGAACAGATAACGGTATCACAATTATTTTCCACTGCATCACCTAAAAGATACTCTAAATTCCTTATTTTATTACCACCAATTCCAATTCCAGTCATATCGTCACGTTTAATCCATATTGGAACACGTTCAATAATTTTTTCTAAATTTTTTAGTCTATGAACAGGTGTAGGGTATACCAGGAGATCCTTTTTGGGAAACTTTGTCAGAAGTTCTCTGGCTTCTTTACAAATATTTAAACCTTCTATCTTTTTTTTAGTATTACGTGAATCTATATTCATGACCAATATTTGCCTTTCTTTAAAGTATATTGTGGATATGCCGGTTTTTAGACTCTACTCCTTGACTGCTCCCCCTGTAAGACCAGCTACTATGTATCGCTGAGCAAAAGCAAAGATTATTATCGTTGGAAGGAGAGAAATGATTATTCCTGCACTCATAATATCCCATCCAACTCCTATTTTTGAGTTAAAAGAATTTAAAGCTACAGGTATGGTCATTTTATTGTCAGAATTGATAAACATAACAGCAAGGAATAATTCATTCCAGGTATTTATAAAAGTATAACTAAATATTGCAGCAATTCCGGGCAATGTTAAGGGAAAAACTATTTTGAATATTGATTGTATTCTGGTACAGCCATCTACCTGTGCAGCCTCTTCTATACTGAACGGTATTCTGTCAAAAAAACTTTTAGACATTATAACACTAAAAGGGATCATCAGGTTCATATATAGGAGCATAAGTGTTGGTAATTTATCTAACATCCCTACTTTTGAAAACATATCATATAAAGGAATAAGAACTAAAAAACTGGGTACAGTTTGGGTAAAAAATAAGAGGGTTATTATCAATTGCTTCGATTTAAAACGGTAGCGAGATAGACTGTATCCGCTAAATATAGTTACTATTAATGCGCCGGAGGCGGCTACTAATGCTACTATCAGACTATTTTTAAAATAGATATGAAAATTAGTATATTGGAACAAACTTATGTAGCTACTAAAACAAATCTTATCAGGTAAGTATCTAACTGGAAACACAAAAACATTTTTAACATCCTTTAAAGAGGTTACCAGTATCCAGTAAAGTGGAATAATAGCAATAATTAAATAGATTGTTAATGCAAAAAATCTTAAAAATTTTTTAAATAATTTCAAAATGTTAGATCCTTTCCCCTGGTAAGAGTGAGGTAAATCAGGATATAGGTAAATAGTATGGCTATTATTATAATTCCAATTGCTGCGCCTTCACCAAAATTCATTGTTTTAGTTATCTTGTTGATCATATGAACAGCAAGAATATTTGAACTATTAGCCGGGCCTCCCCCGGTCATACCATATATAATTTGCGGATAATTCATTATCCATAGTGTGCGTATTAAGACTGTATTAATTATGGTTGGCTTTATATATGGTATAGTTATTTTAAAAAGTTTTGAAAAATACCCTGCTCCATCAATCTCTGCTGCTTCATACAGTTCTAAAGGAATCGATTGTAAAGCTGCTAATAACATAATTGCAAAAAATGGAATACCATACCAAATATTTGCAACTATTGCTGAAAATAAGGAATATTTGATTTCTGATAAAAATCCAATACTCTGTTTTATAATACCCATTCGTTGTAAAAGATCATTTATTACACCAAATTGACCATTAAACATCCAGGCCCAGATCAATCCAACGGCAAAACCAGATATAGCCCATGGATAAAAGACTAAACCTGAATAGATCCCCCTTCCCTTAAAAGGCTCTTTCATGAGCAATGCTAGAATAAAGCCTAAAACAAATTGGAAAAACAATGATACTACGACCCAGTAGAAAGTATTTATCAGTATTTTAACAAAATCATAATGGGTATCGAAAAATACTGATAAATAATTCTTAAAACCAATAAAATGAATATCGTATATCTTATAAAAGCTATATTGTTGTAAAGAAATTATGGCAGACCTACACAAAGGATAATATGTTAAAAATATTATGGAAATTAATGTTGGTGCCAGCATTATTATTATTGTTTTTGTATTTTCTTTTTTAATCATTATCTTCTATCACTTTTAAGAATAGAAGAAAATTGGAGATGTCTCAGACATCTCCAATTTTCTAATGTAATATAATTATTTATTGCCAGTATTTGACCCACTTATCAGTCAAATCCTCAACAGACATACTTCCTAATAGATATGCTTGTAAATCATCATTTGCTATCTCAAACCATTCTGCATATTTGGGAGAATCAATAGGTGGTTCGCTAACAATATATTTTTCTGGATGATCCATCATATATGCCCAGGGCTGGAATATGTCTTCACTGAAATAAGGATCTTTTTCAAATGTTACATTATGAATTGGTAACAAGCTGCTACTTTTAGTGAAATAAGCGTTGACCTCAGGGCTTAGGAAATATTTAATAAATTCCCATGCTTCTTCTTTGTGTTGAGAGTGAGCGGGTATACCCAAAGAGGGGAAATATAATATTGTGTACGATTTTCCGTATGGTCCTACTGGCATTGGGCCCATCATGAATTTTTCACGACCAATATTTCTATCAGTAGCACCAATAAAATCTGCATCTTGCAGTATAAAAGGAGTTATCCCTGAACCAAAAGCATTTATCTGCTCGTTAAATCCCCAATTTATAGAATCTTTAGGGCTGGTTTCATGGAAGAAACGAGCATATAATTCCAACCCTTCTTTTATTCTCGGATCACCCCATACTATTTCTCCGTTTGTTTTTTTGTAAAGATTCATTGGTTCAAGATCGTCAACAAATGGTAAAACCATGTAATGAATCATATCCATTTGCTGATTTCTACCTCTAAAGGTAAATCCATATTGATCTTTTGCCGGATCTGTTATTTTTTTACATACTTCGAATAATTCTTGTAATGTTTCAGGTATTGCATCTATTCCCAGTTCCTTCAAGATGTCAGTTCTGTAATATAATGTTCTGGAATACACTGATGAAGGGATTGCATAAGCAGTGTTATCAATGAGTCTTGATAGTTCCAATGCTGCTGGAAGCATTGTATCGAAATCAGACCAGGAAGGGAGGTAGCTTTCGAGGTCAGTAAGAAATTTATTACCTACATACATACCAATATTATCAGCTTTTGTTTCCACTATGTCTAATGGCTGTTTTGAGGTCATCATCAACATTATTTTTTGGGTAGCCTCATCATACGGAGGTGAGATCAAATTTACTTTTATATTGGGATTTATTTCTTCGAAGTCTGAAATGATTTCTTCCAAAATTAATTTTCTTGCGGGGTTTGTATATGCCTCTACAAAATTTAGCTCAACAATGTCTGCAGCAAATCCTATAATACAAAATACATTTATTATTAATAATAGGGCAGTGGCTAAAAAAATAGTAATCTTTTTCATTATCCCATATACCTCTTTCTTAAAATAATTTTTGACTGTATTAACATAAATTATTAACTAAACAGATTTTAAACCATTCTGAGCCATCACCTCCCTAACCTTTTTAAAAAAATGATTTTATTTGTTTTTAGCATCACTTTGGAAGCAATATTAATCCGGCTATTAGTATTTTATAAGTTTAGTAAAATAAATATTTTATATATTTTATCAAAAAAATTTTGGATAAATTGTCTATATTATAGCATTTTTTTATTTAAACGAGCTTATAGTTGAAAAGTTTTCTATATTTATAATAAATAATAATTCAACAAATAACTTTTTATTTACCAGTATGCCTTAAAAAATGTGTGTTCTAATCTAATAGAATAGAAAAAGTATACCAAAAAAATCTATCATAGATCTTTTAAATTACAATAATGCAGTCTGGTCATAAAAAATTTGTTGAGTTTTTAATTTTTACAAACTTTATTGTTAATTATCATTTTTTAAAAATAATTCTATAAGTCTGGTTGATTAATTCATGGTTAATTTTTGTTGCATCAAATTTAAATAATTTGAAGATGGTCTGTATACAAAATCCTATGGAAAAAGCTGCTATAATGGTTCCTATTCCAACCATACCGCCTAATCTCCAACCAATTGTAACAACCAAAACTTCTATTGCTCCGCGGCAAACACCTATCGGCAAACCTGTTCTTCTGGTAAATGCAACCATCAGGCTGTCTCTTGGTCCTGCTCCTAATCCTGGTTTCATATAAAAATATGTTCCTAATGCATCAATAATCAAACCTGTCAATAGCATGGGCATTCCCCATGCAAAACTATTTGCTTTTGGTATTATATGAATAATAATATCTAGAAAAATACCACTAACTACCATGTCAAAAACTGTACCAATCCCAAGCTTCTCGCCAAGAATGAGAGCTAAGAGACCAGAACTAATGCCTGTGATAATTGCAATATTTCCGATACTTAAGCTAGTTAGTTTTGACAATCCTACATGAAAAACTCCCCATGGGGTAAACCCTATGCTTGCATTTAAAGTAAAGGAGCTACCTAAAGCACCTAGAAAAAGGCCCCAGGTTAATTGGAGAAGACGTACTAAATATGATTGTCTCAAAATAAAAACCTTTTCTATTTCTGAATTATTAAGAATTATTAAATTAATGATCCATTTTTTATAAGATTAAGATATTGATTTATAAGATGGAACAACTTTTTTATTAAAGGATTTAATTTATTACAAGATTATAGTTGTTTTTACTTAAATAAAGAAGTATTTTTATACTTTTTCTGCTTTATTTATTTCTTTTATAAAACGAATAGCTTGTGTCCATTTATAAGCAGATAGATGTGTATTTTGAAACTTAAAACGATACATATTCTCATGACAACAAAATTCCAGTATCGCCTGAAACTGGACACTAAGACCGGCAATATCTCTAAATCTGAAACTGGTTTTTTCTCTTCCCGCTTGTTCAAACCACAGTCCTCTCTTATTTAAATATAGGGATCCTTCTCCTTTATAAATAAAAGGTCGATCAAGTCTGCCAATAAATATCTGAACATCATCATCTTTTAAAAAATTATTTTGTTCTAATCCTTTTTTAAACATATGTTTAATATATTCTCTTAAAAAAAGATTTTGCCATCTATTCCAATCTCTAAGATTATTGAAATACAACTTATTCTGCAATCCTTCCAAAAAACCATATTGATTATAAATAACACCATAACGGCATTGCTGGCAGGTTAATTTATTATCATTGGAAATAAGGCTATTGAAAGATTGGCAATTTGGACAGGTGAATAGAAGATATTCCAATTTTTCTGCCAATTTTCTGCCAATATATTTGTTGCATTCCTTTCTTTGATAATCTACCTCATCATGCGTAAGGTATCTTTGTACCCTATCTCTGATTTGCTCTAATGACAGCTCTCTGCACTCATCCTTATTAAGACATAGATTGTAATTTAAATCTACCTTGCCTTTTCTTGGTATTTTTGCCCAACGTGGGTATGCGAGATAGCCTCCTCTTATGGTCACAGTGACTACAGGGATTTCTAATAATTTAATCAGCTTTGAGGTGGTATTCAGTGAGTTAAATTCTGTCGTACCATCCCATTTTCGTTCACCTTCAGGAAAAAATCCTAATATTCTTTCATAATCTTTAGCTTTAAGTAACCTTTTAACCGGTAAATATTGTTTAACATATCTTTTTTTAGGGATAGCGCCAACAGAATTAAGAAAGAAACGGAGTAGCGGGTTTCTAAAATAAATTGCTTCTGCAATGTAACATATAGGCTCCCCAATAAACATGTTTACTAAAAAGGGGTCCCAATAAGTTACATGATTACTTAAAACAAGATAAGGTGGGGTTAAATTTTTCGTATCATTTTTGGATATGGTTATATCTATTTTCCAATTTAGATATAGACTTATAAAAAATAATAAGATTTTACCCCAGATGTGGTTCGGTTTTCTAATTTCTTTATAATGGTGCATTATTTATTCTTTCAATGATGATTATTCACTAAAAATTATAAAATTCTATAATTAATGACTATCTATTTTTCTAGAATATTGTAAAGTGAAATTCTTGTTGGTTATTGTATATATTTGATGTATATAGCTTCACCAAATACCTATTCCTACTATAATATTTGTTATTATTAATAATTAATAAAAATGCTTCTATATATTCTCTACAAATTGTATCTTTACACCATTTGGATCAAGAATATAGAAAAATCTTATTGAAGGATTTGGCTGGAATGGACCTGAGTGGATTGGTATGCTATTTTTTTTCAGAACTTCACCAATTCTCTCAAGTGATTCAACTTCAAAGCCTAAAGAAATGTCTTCACCAATTACGACTTCTTTTGTCTTTGAATCGTAAATTAATTCTATCTGTGTTCCGTCTTTTCCTAGAAAAACAATTTCTTTATCCTGGTCTGGTTTAAATCTCTTGTTTATGCCTAACCCAATAATATTCTCATAAAAATGTAATGATTTTTCCATATCTCTTACATTGATAGTTATCCAACAAAATTTCATATTATCCCCTTTCTTAAAAACGAAGTTTCTTCCAGAATACCATATATTTTTATCTTTCCAAAAAGTATATCTATTTTTACTTTACTAGACATAAATTATTTTCATTATTTCAACCTTAATATTGTTGATTAATCTTTTCAGTTAGGCTTTGTGTGTAAAGGGATTTTTACCCAACCATATTAATGTATTTATAACAAAATCAAAATATTAAATATTAGTATGTATAGATATATACTAGACAGATATGCTGATTATATAATAAATATATATGAAATTCATGTTAAAATATCTTATGATTGATGGTACTAGAATAGAAAACTTTGAAAGTTTCACTAAAAACTTAACTAGACCGCAAATCGAGGAGTTTATTATATGAATATTATTGATCTCAGCCATTTTATTTGTGCAGATATGCCAGTTTATTCCAAAGATGAATCACCTTCTTTTGAAATAACCAGCTCACTTGAAAAAGATGGATATATGGTAAGTAAGTATGTTATTTATTCTCATACCGGCACACATATAGATGCACCTACTCATATGCTCGATTCTAATATTAATCTGAATAGCATGGATATCAATCGTTTTGCTGGAAAAGCAACTATCCTGGACTATTCAGTGTGTAAAAGCAAATGTATTTCAATTGATGACATTATTTCCTATCAGGAAAGAATTGCCGGCGTAGATTTTTTAATTATCAAAACAGGGTGGAGTAAGAATTGGAAGGAAAGCTACTATCATGATAATTATCCATATCTTGACAATGATACCGCAGAATATTTATCCAGCTTTAATATAAAAGGAGTTGGTATTGATACTATCTCTGTTGATAGATCAGATTCAAAAAATTTTCCAGCTCATAAAAAACTATTATCAAAGAATATTGTTATAATAGAAAACCTTACCAACCTTGATAGTGTCCATAAGAAATATTTTTTATTTTGCGCCTTTCCTTTAAAAATTAAAAATACTGACGCCTCACCGGCAAGAGCTGTTGCAATTGAAGGTATACTATAATATAAATCAACCTCCACAATCTGTCTATATTTAATAAATCAAGTATTACTATTACCCTGTACTGTACATATTTATTTTATTTAAATTTATTTGTTTTATCAAAGCTCACTTGATATAATTTTGTCTTGGTAGATAGTGCTTTGTTTACAGCTATTTTATTTTTTATGAATACATATTCATAAAGATGGGGGATATGGATTTGGATTTTTCAATTTGTCAAAATATAACCGAAAATATTAACAAAGTTATTGTAGGTAAGAATAAGGCTATTGAATTAATGCTGGTGGCTTTGCTAGCAGAAGGGCATCTATTGTTAGAAGATGTTCCCGGTGTTGGAAAAACCCTTCTAGCCCGATCTCTAGCAAAAAGTATTGGTGGCACTTTTCGTCGAATACAGTTCACCCCTGATCTACTTCCATCAGACATAACCGGATTTAATATTTATAATCAGAAAGAAGATAGATTTATTTTACAAAAAGGTCCCATAATGGCAAATATTGTTCTGGCTGATGAGATTAATAGAACCATCCCTAGAACACAATCCAGCCTGTTGGAAAGCATGCAAGAACGTCAGGTGACTATTGATGGTATTACCATGGAACTTCCCATACCTTTTTTTGTAATCGCAACACAAAATCCGATTGAATTGGAAGGCACATTTCCGCTTCCAGAGGCACAATTAGATAGATTTTTAATGTGCATTAACCTGGACTACCCCTCACATGAAGAAGAAATATTAATATTAGAACGTTTTCAAAAAGACGAACCTATAGAAAAACTGAAACCGGTTGCTTCCCCTGAAGAAATTTTACAATTGCAAAAAGAAAGGACAAATATCTATATATCTCAAGAGATTAATCATTATATTGTGGCTCTGGCTAATGCCACCCGTAATTCTACCAGAATACGTTTTGGAGCAAGTCCCAGATCTTCATTGCATATGTTACGGGCAGCCCAGGCCCTGGCAGCATTGAGAGGCAGAGATTATGTTTTGCCAGATGATATAAAGGAACTTTTTATCCCAATAATGGCACATAGAATTGTTATTGATACAAAAGAAAGATTGAAAGACTCTTCTCCTCAAATAATATTAAAAAATATCTTAGAGGAAATAGAAATACCTGTATCGGAATTAAAATAATGAGTGATTCTAATTATACTCGCTCACTCACCTCAGTCTTTACTGATAGATTTTTCCGCTTCCTGGTAATAGTATTATTATTTATCTCCCTGCTGTTACATCAAAAAAACTTAATTCTACTCTCAATACTGGTATTAATAATGTTTTATATTGCAAAATTATGGAGTCATTTTAGTATAAAAAATATTTATTACTCTTTTGATGCTGAAAAAATAAAAGGATTCCCCGGTGAAAACATTTCCTTGCAGGCAAACATATATAATAACAAGATTCTTCCTATTTGGTTAAAATTGCTTGTACCAATGGATAAAAGACTGAATTCTTCAAAAAAAATGGAAAATAATTGTCTTTTTGAAGAATTCAGATTGCTCTGGTTTGACAAATTTCTGTGGAAATGGAGTTTGGAAGCACAGCACAGGGGTTATTTTCAGATTGGGCCACCGTTTATTGAAACTGGCGATATTATGGGCTTTTTCAAAGAAAAAAAATATTTATCAGAATCTACTGTAGAGGTAATTATTTATCCCAGACCGATATCTTTAAACTTTCTTTCCACTCCCATAAGGGAATTATTTGGAAAAACCGGTAATGAGCATCCAGTTAAGGATCCTATCTACCCAATCGCTACCCGTGACTATCAGCATGGTGATCCGGCAAAATTCATCCATTGGAAAGCCAGTGCACGCCATAATCGTTTGCAATCAAAGATATTTGATTCCTCCACCCAAAGAAAAACACTTTTAATCATTGATGTCTGTTCTTTTCAGAAAGAGAACAGTGAAGAAGATTTTGAAAGAGTCTTAGAGGTAGTAGCAGCAATCATAAAAGAATTTGACAAACAGGGAAGTCCATATAGCATTCTCTCTAATGGCAAGATATCTGGAAGTGATAGGTATGCCAGTTTTTCCTTTGGAACAGGGTCGGAACAACTATCTATTGCGATGGAATTACTGGCCAGATTAACAATGGAAAAATATTGCCCTATGGAAGAGATACTCTTTAAAAAGATAAATATACCTTCTGGAACCGGCTGTCTTTATTGTAGTTTTAATATTAATGAAGATATTTTACAAATAAGCCAGCTTCTTAGAAAACATACTATTCCAATGTATTTTCTTGTGGCAGAAACTTCTCAAGAATTAGTGTTTGATTCAATGCCATTGATTTTTTTAAACGAAATATATTCTGAAGAGTAGATTCTATTGGAATGGTATTTACGACACTCCGTAAGCAAATGTCAACAGGTGTGTTGGTTGAAAGCAGTAAAAATGGATAAAAATAGAAAAAGAAACTCATTATTATTAATTATAATGTCTGGTATGATGGAAATAACATGGCAGTATGCAATTTCAGGGGTATTCTTTCTATTATTAAATGCCCCACTATTTCCTATCTGGGCTGTATTGATTGCTTTCTTTCTCCCAATAATTATCACCTCTCTTTTAAAAGGAAGAGGAAGGAGGATTATAGAGCATTTAATTATCTACGGCTTTTTCTATATATCACTTTTACTCTACACTATTTATAATTATGGTTATAGGAATGAATCTTTCCTCAACATGAGATGGCTAGAGATGTTTTTTCAAAAACAATTTGGCATAATAGATGGATTTGCCTATATTTTACTAATCTTTTTTTATACTCTCTTCTGGTATAATGGATATCAATTAATAATTCGTCCAAATGATCATATGACTATTTCTACCCGATTTGATCTTGGAATTGTCTTATTGGCCTTGACCTTCATAATTTCTGGAGGTACAAACACCATCTTTCCCAATTCAAATCTCCTCATAAGTTACTATTTCTTATTCAGTATGTTAGCCATAATTCTGTCTCAAAATTCTAAAAACTCCAAAATGAATTATACAGACCGTGATAATAAATCTGATTTTATATTTACTTCTATCCCGGTTATATTTCTTCTAGTTAGCTGGGTACTGTTATTTTTTCTGCCCCAAATGACATCTGTTGCTGAGGCAAGCTATTATGTCTTGAAGGTAGTTTCTAATCCTATCGGCCGATTTCTCTTAAAAATCCTTTCTTTCTTTTTTGGTTCAGGCAAACTTTCTGCAGATGTTAGCTCAAATAGTCCAGTAAGCTCAGGAATGCCTATTCCTGAAGAAAACCAACTTTCCTGGCTGGGTAGAATTTTTCAATGGATAATTACCTGGGGTGGGATAGTTTTATTCAGCTTTCTAACCATTCTCACTATCGGTTATTTATTGTATTCTTTGTGGAAATGGTTTTCTTTAAAAACTGAATTGAATATCGAAAAAAAGGGGTTTTTAGAAGAATTATTTCTTTGGCTAAAGCATATCTTTCTTGAAATTAAAATATTTTTAAATAAATACTTGGATCTAATGAAAACTCATAGAAGACAAAAAGACAATATATTTATGCTGTTTAAGAAACTTTGTCGATGGGGCAGGCATAGCGGGGTTCCCCGGCAAAAATTTCAGACACCACTGGAATACGGGTTACGCCTTATTTATTTCTTTCCAGATAGTACTCAGGATATAGAATTAATTGTTAATAGTTTTAATAAGAAAATTTATGGCAAGAAAATTGATGATATGGAAGAATTTAAGAAAATAAAAAAGGCCTGGAGGAGATTGTCCAGTCCCTCCAAATGGCCTTTACGATTAATGACTAAAATTTTTTATTCTAAAAAATTGGTCTTAGCAAAAATTACCACATTCTATCACCCCTGACCAATATAGTATCCGCTTGGATAATCCCTACTCTTATACAGAGGTATTTTCCTAAATTTACAGTATACATTAACATACTCTGTCAAAAAGAATAAATTGTTTCTCAATATTAGATGAGTATCTTCAATTTATTCAGATTACTTTGTTACTCAAGGTACCAATTCCCTCTATTTCTATCTCAATAGTATCACCATTCTTTAAAAATATTGGCGGTTTCCGGGGAAACCCAACTCCTTCAGGAGTGCCAGTCATAATAACTGTTCCCGGTAGCAGGGTGAAGTTTTTAGAACAATAACTGACCAATTCTTTTACTCCAAAGATGAGGTCTGAGGTATTAGAATCCTGCATAACCTTACCATTTAATCGTGAAATAATATGGCAATTATCGGGATCAGGAAGTTCAGTCTCAATCCATGGGCCAAGTGGGCAAAAGGTATCAAAAGATTTCCCCCTTGCCCACTGTTTATCAATACGAAACTGACAATCTCTGGCGGAAACGTCATTTCCGCAGGTATATCCAAGAATATATCGATCAACTTCTTCTATTTCTATATTTTTAGCTTTTTTACCGATAATGATAGCCAATTCAGCCTCATAATCTACCTCATCAGGAGCTACCCTGGGAATCACAATATTCTCTTCTGGCCCGATTACACTGGAAGTTGCTTTTAAAAATATCAAAGGTTTTTCCGGGTAATCTCGTCCACTTTCATCAGCATGTTTTTTATAGTTTAATCCAATAGCAATCAAATTGGGAGGAACAATCGGTGCAAGTAATTTGACTTCTTCTCTATTTATTCTAGTTGAACTTATTTTAAATTTATCAAATATATCATCTTCAACTATATTAATATCATCACCTTGCAGAACACCATAAAAAATTCCATCATCTTTTTGAAATCTAACTATTCTCATATTATTTACCCCTTAAATATTATTAAATATTTTTGATATGATTTAGAAGCTCTGTAGGCTTTTTGCTATTATTTCATTGTAGAGTAGAATAAATTAGTTTGTTGTTATATTGTTTAATCTATTTAGATAATTATATTTGTTTAAACTTTAAATCTCCATTTACCCATACTGCATAAATCCCTTCCGGAAATATTTTTGGCTCAAGATAGGTATTTTTATCTGAGATTGTCTCTGGATTAAATAAAACCAAATCGGCACACATGCCTTCCCTGATAATACCTCTATCCCAAAGACGTAACCTTCTGGCTGGCTCCGAGGTCATCTTTCTAATTGCCTCTTCTAAGCTCATAAGATTCAGTTCCCTAACATACTTTCCTAATACTCGGGGAAAAGAACCAAATGTTCTAGGGTGAGGATGGCTTCCCATGATACCATCGGTACAAATGGCCTGTAGCGGGCTTTTCATAATAAATGCGACATCGTCAAGACTGATCGCAAAATAAATGGCTACCACTGAAGGCCCTTCTTTTTGTAACAAAGTCAAAGCTGTTTCACCAGGAGAAAGCTTAATTTCATTAGCAATAAATTGCAAATCCTTACCTGACATCCAGGAATTTTCTTCTGTCTTAACAGTAGCAATTAGTATGTTATCAGCACCACCTCGTGCTTCTATATTATGATTAACACCTTCTAATATTTTTTGGTATATTTTTTTATCTTGAAGACGTCTTTGAAATAGATCCTCTCCTCCTTCATAAGCCCAGGTAGGAACAACAACTTTCAACCCTGTACAGGCAGCTTCATAAGGATACTGACAAAAATTCATTTCCATCTCTTTTCGGTTAAATTCTTCGATTCTGATAAGTGCATCTCTTACCTTTCCCCAATTTTCAGGACCCAAACTCTTAAGGTGTGATATATGTACTCTTACTTTGCTTTCTTTAGCAACAAGGATCATCTCATCTAGAGATTCTAAAATTTTGTCTTGATCATTTCTCATATGAACCATCATAATACCATCGTATTCTGCCACAACTTTACAAATTTCTATTAACTCCTCTGTTTCTGCATAACTTCCTGGTGGATATATTAACCCTAAAGAAAGACCTTTTGCACCCTCTTTCATGCTATTTCTTACTATTTCTTTCATTTTTTCTAATTCACCAGAGGTGGGTTTGCGGTTTTCATTGCCCATAACACACATACGAACAGTTCCGTGTCCAATCAAGCTCTCTATTTTCACCGGAGGATTTACCTTTTTTATCACATTTAAGTAATCACCCATTGTCCTCCACCAGTAAGGTTTATCTACAATCCCTGCCAATGGAGCCATGTTGCTAGCCAGTTCATGAACAATCTCATCTGTAACAGGTGCAACAGAAGATCCATCCTGCCCCACTATTTCAGTGGTAATACCCTGTCTGAGAACATGCTCCATCTCTCTATCTGTTAAAGCAATCAAATCAGAATGGCTGTGAACATTGATAAAGCCAGGGGATAAAGCCATCTCTTTCCCATCAATTTTCTCATCTGCTTTAATATCTATTTCACTTGCTATTTTCTTTATTATCCCTTCAGCTAAGTAGACATCAGCTTTAAAGGGTTTTGTTCCCGTCCCATCGTAGAGCCATATATTCTTAATTAAATAGTTCTTCATGGTAACTTTTCCTTCATTATTTCAATCTTTTATCTAAATTTATAATTTTACTAAAATTAGGTTAAATATTCTCTGCAAATAATATATACTATTATCAATAATAAATAAAGTCATTATATTTATGTAGTATGAGAATAGAGATATGAAAGAAAAAATTATTGGAGTTTTAGGTGGAATGGGTCCTGAAGCGACTATAGATCTATTCCATAAAATTGTTAAACTTACTCCTGCAAAATATGACCAGGAACATATTCGAATTATTATTGACAATAATCCGAAAATTCCAGATCGTACTAAAGCCATCCTATATGGAGATAAAGACCCTTTGCCAGAGTTAATTAAAACTGCGCAAAATCTGGAAAAAGCGGGGGCTGATTTTATAATTATTTCCTGTAATACTGCACATTATTATTACCAGAAAATACAAGAAATGGTCCACATTCCCATCTTAAATATGGTCTACGAAACTGCATTACATATCCACAATACTTTTCCTTTTATAAAAAAGATTAGCCTGTTTGCAACTAAGGGTACCTATCAAGCTGAACTGTATCAAACACATCTTGGTAATTTTGGCATTAAAACATTGGTTCCTTCGGAAACCGAACAAAAACAATTAATGGAAATTATCTATGGTGTTAAGGCTGGACAGGATCTTGTGTATTTGAGAACACAGATTATTGGAATTGTTGAGTCGGAAATAAAGAATGGTACACAGGCTATTGTTGCCGGTTGTACCGAGATACCTTTAGTACTAAAAGATGGCGAGGTCGGGGTGCCGGTTATTGACCCTACTACAATTTTAGCCAAAAAAGCTATTGAAAAAGCTACTTGTAATCATCCCTTATAGCTGCTATAAATAATTATGGAGAATTGTTACAATTAAAGCATTATCTGCTTTTTTACAAATGTCTAAATACTACACTATAGGTAGCCAAAGATGAAACAAAAAATTTCAGCTGATATGTTATATAATTATTCCCAATGTCCTCATCGCTTATACCTCGACTTATTTGAAGATCCAGCTAAAAGAAATCCAGAAAGCGCATTTGTTAAACTACTTTGGGAAAGAGGAATTGATTTTGAGAGACAGGTTGTAGCTGGGTTAGAAATACCTTTTCTCGATCTAAGCGCTTATTCTGGTACAGAAAAAGAGAACAAAACCAGCGATGCACTGAGGCAGGGTTTTCCTTTTATTTACAGTGCCCGAATAAGTACAGATAATCTAGTTGGTGAACCAGACCTCTTGTTTAAACAGAAAAAAGGGTATATTGCCGGAGATATAAAGAGTGGCACAGCATTTGAAGGAGGGACTGATGAATCAGATGGAAAACTAAAGATCCACTATGTTCTTCAATTAAGCTTGTATACCGATATTTTAGAAAAATTGGGTTATTCTTCTACAGGAAATCCATTTATTTATGATATTAACGGAAGAGAGGTAAGTTATGATTTAAGTCAACCCAGGAGTAAACGTGATAAAGTTACCTGGCAGGAAATTTACCTTAGAACTTTATCAGATGTTCATCAGATTGTGAATAAAGATATCGTTACATCTCCTGCACATACGAGCGTTTGTAAGCTCTGTCATTGGAGAACTCACTGTTTTAAACACCTTCTCAGAACAAAAGACCTGACATTGATACCAGAACTTGGCCGTAAAAAAAGAGAAATATTGAATACCCAGTTTAAAAGGTTTAATGATTTTGCCCATAAATCTTTCCAGGAATTCGTTGTTGGCAAAAAAACTATCTTCCCAGGAATAGGTATTTCAACTTTGAATAAATACCATGACCGTGCTAAACTGCTGGCTAAAATTGATAAACATGCATATAGCAAAAAACCTATTTACCTGACCCAGACTGATACAGAATTATTTTTCGATATAGAGACTGACCCTATCAGGAATTTTTGCTACCTGCATGGCTTTGTAGAACGTCATCATCAAGATCCGACAACTGAAAAATATATATATTTTTTCTCAGATGAGATTGATGAAAAGCAGGAAGAAAGAGCATTTATTGATGCCTGGCATTATATTAAACAACATTTTCCCTGCAATGTTTATTATTATTCTTCTTATGAAAAGACTATCTGGAAAAAACTAAGTGAAAAATATCCTGAAATAGTTACGATTTCTGAGTTGGAATCCTTCTTTAATTCCCCTTTAGTCGTTGATTTGTATTATGATGTTGTAAAAAAATACACTGAATGGCCTACCTACAGCTATTCAATAAAAGACCTGGCACGATATCTTGGTTTTCGGTGGCGTGATGAAAGCCCTTCTGGTGCTGAATCTATTGAATGGTATCATCGTTGGATAGAGCAGGGAAATATAGAAATAAAGGAACGTATTTTACAATATAACGAAGATGACTGTATTGCCATGAGAGTATTATTAGAAGGCATTCAAAACTTACCGGTTAAGAATAAATAATTGTCATCATTACTCCCCCACTATCAATGTTTACTATCATATTTTCAGATTAATGGGTATTTATTTATAATATTTTAGATTGTTTAATTTTAGGAAATGTATGGTAATTAGCAAAATCAATCCAAAAGAATCTCAAAACCCTTTCTCTAAAAATATTTTTGAAAGAAAAATAGTGATTTTCTCGTATTATAATTAGTAAGTAAAAGATTTAAATCTTGAACGCTATAACGTACAAAATATAAAGAATTAAATCAAATATTGAGATTAATCAAAAATATATAATTTTATATTTCAATTGCTTTCCCCTATTTCATTTAACTAGCTTATAAACAAAAGAAAGAATTAATACTTTATGGTGAAAATACCTGATTGTGAACAAAAAACAGATGCACAATTAGTTTCCCTGACTTTAAAAAATCAGGATTATTACTATTATTTAATGAAAAGGTATGAATATGCCTTGATGAATTATATCTACAGGCTATCTGGAATGAATAAGTTGGATATACAGGATATTTTACAGGAAGTCTTTATTTTAGCTTATCAAAATTTGCATGATTACAATAAAAATTTTAAATTTTCCAGTTGGATTTATCGGATTGCCCATAATTATACTATTAGCATGATCCGTAAAAACCCCAAATATTATCACAGTATTTCCTGGGATGAACATGACTTAGAACAGCTAATACATTCAGATTTTAATCTGGAGGAATTTTTAATTCAGAAAGTAGATTATGAAAATTTGTTATCTATAATAGGGTCTTTACCTTTAAAGTATAGAGAAGTATTGTTATTAAAATTCCTTGAAGGAAAAGACTATCAGGAAATTAGTGATATTTTAAAAAAGCCGATAGGAACAGTTGGCACCCTTATTAGTCGAGCCAGGAAAATGCTACTTAAAAAATTAAATAGTATAAAGCAGGTATAAGCTATGGTTGATATCAGTAAGAATACTTTAGAAAAACTGAAAAGAGAAGATATTCACCCCAAGCCTCGCTGGTATTTTTTAACCAAGAATTATTTTTTCTGGTTAATGTTTTTTTTAACTACCACACTAGGCGGTATTGCTTTTGGAATGGTTATGTTTATCACCAGGGATTTGGACTGGGATGTTTACCATTACCTCGGTATAAGCTTTTCCAAAACAATACTTGTGAACCTCCCTTATTTTTGGATAGTTTTAGTAGTGTTTTTTTTATTTATCACTTATTATAATTTTATTCATACCCGTACCGGCTATCGCTACCAATTTGTGATAATATTTTTTGTTAGTCTGATGATCAGTGCTTTATTAGGAGTGGGATTTTATCAAAATGGGTGGACCGATACTATAGAAAGCCAATTAAGGAGAAATTTCCCTGGTTACCATCATTTAATCTATAATAGAGAAAAGCAATGGATGCACCCCGATAAAGGATTATTGAGCGGTAATATTATTGAACTAGAATCAAATAACAACCTTATTATTTTAAAAGATTATTTTAATAAGGAATGGAAGATTGATATAAGTCAGACTCGGATACAAGGCGTATCCCCCATTACTAAAAATCTGGAAATAAGAGTGTTAGGACAACAACTGACTGAAAATACCTTTAAAGCTACTGAAATCAGGACTGGCAAAGGCTCTCCTCTAAGAAGGAGAAGGGGGCCTGGAGCAATCTAATGTTTTTATTTTAAAAGTATGATGTCTTATTTTGGATTACTAATCATCTACAGCTATCATTACATTGCTGGCTTTAATTACAGCATATACTTCTTTACCTACTTCTACCCCCAAATTTTTAACTGAGGATTTGGTAATAACAGAGGTGATTTCCATACCATTTGATAATTCTATTATAACCTCATCATTGACAGATCCTTCTGTTATCGATTTTACTCTTCCTTTTAACATATTTCTTGCACTTATTTTCATTTATTATATTACTCCTTCTCTTTTATTATCTATTTTCTTGATTTAATTGTACTATATTTTCATTCATTTCTCCAGCTAATAACTAATGCTGACCATCTTTATCTGCCATTCCGGCAATCTTTTCTTTTGTTTTTTGTATCTTAACCTCTAAGTCATTTGTATAAACAGTGCTGGGAATGATCTTTGATTGGCTAAAATCCAAAACTATTTTTTCTATTCCAAGATTTCTGGTTAAAGCAAGCAGAGTCTGTCGGGCTGAATTTTCAACTTCAGACTGTATTTTAATAACCACCGCTTCAGCTAGTTTAGCAGCCTGATTTTTGGCTTCTTCTTTTAATTGGTTTTTATCTTCTTCACTAAAACCAGATCCAAAGGCACGATTTAATAGATCAGGCAATAACCAGGGTAGAAATTTAGAATTTTGCTCATCGTAAAAACTTATGTCTCTTATATGCACTTGATATAGACATGGGGGCATTTTTAATAAAAAACTATCCCTATTGGCTTGCTCAATTTTAAAATCAGGGCTACGTAGATTATAACGAAAATCAATATCAAATTCAAAAATCATAGCCATTTTTTTAGTGGAAACAAACCATTGGAAATACTTTTTTCCAATATCTCCCAACCAATGTTGTGATGCGGTAACAATCTCTTTGGTTACCATTTTAAATACTACTAATTCCCCTACTGAACGGAGCTGTTCTATTGAAGAATAAATATTTATTTCTTTTATTGAACTGCGCGGACGGAGGATTAATCGCCATAATATCATTAACATAAATGCAATAATAAATCCAAAAATAAAAAAGATCATGCTGAGTAGCATTGCTAAATACTCCCTCCTTGTTCATATCATCTATATTATACAAAATATTTTCCATTCCTGCTATTCATAGATTTTTTGTGCCAAAATAAAAAAGTTTCAAAAAAAGATTAGAGCATCAAAATTACCTTTAAAATAATAAGTTTAGCAAGGAATTTCAATGCTCTAAAGTTATTATGTTGTTATATAAAAATAGTTTAGTTACGGCTTAATAAAAGGTATTCTACAATCAAAATAAAATATTTATTTAACAGTAAGGGGCTGGACAATGTAAATATTTTATTGTTAGCCTTACTGATGAATACTCTTATTATTAAGTTATTAAGTGTTAAGTTGACTTGTGATATATATATTCTTATTTAATTAATAATTCAGCAATTTGAATTGTATTTAAAGCCGCGCCTTTTAATAGATTATCCGAAACAACCCACATCGCCAAACCCGGATTAAATACTATGTCTTTTCTAATTCTACCTATAAATACTTCATCTTTTCCTTCTGCCATAAGGGAAAGAGGATATTTACTCTCATAAGGCTGGTCAATTACTTCTATTCCGGGGAATCCAGCGAATAACTCTCTGGCTTTTTCTGGACTTATCTCTTCTTTTGTTTCAATATGTATATCTTCAGCATGTGAACGAAAAACTGGTACTCTTACTGTTGTTGCAGAAACATTTATATTGTAATCATTTAATATTTTCCTTGTCTCTTCATGCATCTTCATCTCCTCTGAGGAATACCCTGTCTCATCAATTGATCCAATTTGTGGTAATACATTAAAAGCGATCTGGTGAGGATATACCTTTATATCAATATTATCACCTTCCAAGAAAGATTTTGATTGCTCCCTCAACTCCTCTATAGCCTCTTTTCCGGTACCAGAAACTGATTGATAGGTAGCACATATAACATTTTTTATTCCTACCGCATCATAAATCGGTTTTAAGGCAACTACCATTTGGGTGGTTGAACAGTTTGGATTGGCAATAATGCCTTTATGTTTTTTAATATCTTCGGGGTTAACCTCTGGAATAATCAATGGCACATCTGGTTCCATCCTAAAATACTTACCGTTATCTATAACTACAGTTCCGGCTTCCACAGCTAAGGGGGCAAAATGTTTACTTACCTCATCTCCTCCGGAAAAGAGTGCAATATCAATTCCTTGAAACGAATCATCCTTTAATTCTTTAACTATTACTTTTTCACCTTTAAAATAGTATTCTTTGCCAGCTGAACGATGTGAGGCAAAAAGTGAGAGTTTATTTATAGGAAAATTTCTCTCTTCTAAAATCCTGGCCATCTCTTCTCCTACTGCTCCGGATGCACCTACTACTGCTACATTGTAAAGTTTCATTTTTTAATCTTCCTCCTCTAATTGAAATTCTTGGTGAACAGCTCTCACAGCTGTCTCAATGTGTTTTTTATGGATTAAACAGGATATTCTTGTTCCAGAAGTACTAATCATATCTATGTTTATGTTGTTACTGGCCAGGGCTTCAAACATACGTGCTGCAATGTGGGGGTCTGAAGTGATGCCAGCTCCAACTATTGATATTTTGGCAACTTCATTATCAGATAGCACATCAGGAGAGCCAATCTCTTCTGCAAATTTTTGTGCTATCTCTAACACTTTTTCTAAGTCATTTCTTGCTACTGTAAAAGCAATATCATTTACTTTATCATGCTCAGCACTCTGTATAATCATATCAACCATTATCTCTTCTTTGGCCAATTCTCTAAATAGTTTGGCAGCGACTCCAGGTATATCTGGAACATCTTTTAAAACTATTTTTCCAACATTTACTTCATGTGTAACTGCTCTAACATTTACTTTTTCTAACATTGGAATCTCCTCTCTTGTTCTAATCATAGTACCTGATCCATCTTGAAATGTTGACTTTACCAATATTGGAACACCATGGTTACGAGCAATATCAGTTGCTCTATAATGTAAAACTTTAGCTCCCAAAATAGCCATTTCTGATATTTCATCATGAGAAATTTCTTTGATTTTTTTAGCTCCTGGCACTAAACCAGGATCGGCATTAAAAACACCATCGACATCTGTATAAATTTCACAACATTCAGCCCTCATTCTTGCAGCTAGAGCGATAGCTGTGGTATCTGAACCACCTCTTCCCAGTGTAGTAATATTGCCTTCATCATCTATACCTTGAAATCCTGCAACTATAACTATTTTTCCTTGATTTAAAGCCTCTTTAATTCGTTTTTTATCGATACTATTAATCCTGGCTTTAGAGTAGGAATTAGTTGTCCTGATACCAGCCTGTGCTCCGGTGAAAGAGATTGCCTCTGCTCCCAAAGACTGAATAGCCATGGTTACTAACGCAATGGATACTTGTTCACCGGTAGATAAAAGCATATCCATCTCTCTTTCATTAGGATTTGGTATAATTTGACGAGCTTTGCTGATTAGATCATCCGTTGTTTTCCCCATAGCTGAAACTACTACAATCAAACGTTTTCCCTCTCTGGCTTGCTTTACAATTTTTTCGGCAACCATTTTTATTTTTTCAATATCAGCGATAGAGCTACCACCGTATTTTTGTACAATTATTGGAAAATCATGTTTTCCTTTCACTATTATCGCACCATCCATATCAGGCTCTAATGCTCTTACCTGACTTTTGATATCCGCATCAGCAAATGTTTTTTTCATAATTTTTATAATCTCGTTTTCCAAGCCTTCTTTTACCAGTGAAATTATGGTAGGGCCTGATCCGCTTAATGCTACCCCTGCTATGCCACTCTTCTTTACTTCAGTAAAGATATTTTGAGCTCCTTTAATAAAGGGAAGTCTGAATGGCTGATGCAGGCGATCCTGCATTGCTTCAGGAATAAGCGACCACTTAGATTGTTGCAAGGCATTCACTAATAAGGCAGATTTACTCAAATTATCGACTGCATCCTGAAGAGAGACCTGTTTGGGTAAAACCTTTCTCATCTCATCTGTGCTAAGTGTAAAAGAAGGTATTCCAACTACTGCTTTTAAGTCATGAGGCACATCCAGTTTTACCCATTTTATCTCCCCCTTCTGATCTTTATAGGAGATAGTAAATCCTCCAATAAGGGCTGGCACAATATTATCAAGATGGCCTTCTAACTCAAAAGCCAGTTGCAGCATCTCTCCCCTGCTCAAATTGAGATCATAGAGTTGATCTGCTCCTATTATACCCCCTATAATAGCTGCGGCACTGCTCCCGAGGCCTCTTTCTACAGGAATCTCATTTTTAATAGAAATTTTTATCCCTCTATCTTCAGGATTTATATTAGCCTTATCCATTACTAAGCTTGCTGCTCTGTATATTAAATTATTCTTATCGGTAGAGAGGATTTCAGAGCCCTCTCCCTTAGCACTAAATTCAAAACCTTGCTCAATTCTCTCCATCTCTAATTCAAGGTAAAGAGATAAAGCCATTCCCAAACAGTCAAAGCCTGATCCCAAATTAGCAGTTGTGGCAGGCACTCTTACTTTAACCATTATTCCCCTCCTCTTTCCCATAATAAATATGTTAGATTTAATTAATTAATTCAAAAATTATGTTTATATTTTTTTACGGCTTTCTCAATACATTTATTTACAAAATATGTTAAATATTTTCTTTTTATACTAATAAACTTCTAGATAACCTATTTCTTCAATAGAATTTAATTCCTCAATAATTTTGATAGCTTCTTTCATTTCTTCTTCCTTAATTGAAGAAGTAATCAGGCCTAAGATTAAGTAGTTATCATCCTGTTTAATTTTTATTATTCTGTCAGGTTCAGATAGTAATTCCTTTTTCAATAAAGATTCCTTAAGACTTTCCAAATTTTCAGCATTATTTTTTAATTTTATTCTGAAAAAATAGGAATTTTCAATTTCATTCAATGATCCAATATTTAATTCCTGAGCATCTTCCGTTAAAAAGCTAAAATCAAAAGACCTGGGACTCCTAACAATCTTTACAATATCACTGACTATCATGCTGCCCGCAGCAGCCCCACCCGCACCAGGGCCTGATAAAAATAGGTTTCCATAGCTGTTTCCGGTTAAGAATATACCATTATCAGCACCATGTATATTAGAAAGAAGATGATCCTTTTGTATTAAAACAGGTCTTACTCTTATTTCTACCTTATCCATTTTTTTTCGAGCGGTTGCTAATAATTTAATACGATAGTTAAGTTGTTTAGCTAAATTAATATCTTCGAACGTTACTTGGTTAATACCTGAATAGCTAATTTTATCTAGATCTAACCGCCCCCTGAAGCCGAGTGATGCTAGAATAAATATTTTATATAGTGTGTCCATTCCATTTATATCTTTACTGGGATCTGCCTCAGCATATCCCA